>NZ_JANKBZ010000022.1 GCF_024623785.1 Archangium lipolyticum | reverse complement strand
AGGGGTCCCACCCGTTCCCATCCCGAACACGGAAGTTAAGCCCTCCAGAGCCGATGGTACTCCGCGGGAAACCGCGCGGGAGAGTAGGTCGCTGCCGGATTTTTTTTGAAGGCCCCGAGTCCTCACACCCCGTGAGAACTCGGGGCCTTCGCCTTTGCGGGCTCGCGGGTCCCCTGCACGCCGCGTGTAGCCGACGGCGCGCGGAGACAGCGAGACTCCTCAATGCTCCTGGCCGGCCGAGCAGGGGAGTGAGACGGTGAAGGTGGTGCCCTGACCCAACTGGGAGTCCACCCGAATGGAGCCCCGCATCGCCTCCACCAGCACGCGGCTGATGTAGAGGCCCAGCCCCAGACCGCCATAGTGCTGCGCGGGCACCGTCCGCTCGAACTTGCGGAACAGCCGGGTCTGCGCCTCCGGGGAGATGCCTATGCCCTGGTCCGTTACCTCCAAGGTGACGCACTCGCCACTCCGGCGGAGCCGGAGCTGGATGGGTTTGCCCGCGCCATACTTGAGGGCGTTGGACAGGAGGTTGACCACGATCTGGTCCACACGCAGGGGATCCCAACAGCCCCGCGTTTCTCCCTCCACCTCCACCCGGACCTCGCAGCCCGCGCGTGTGAAGTCCGGCTCGAGTCGCTCCACTGCCTCGCGTACCAGCGTGGCCAGGTCCAGCTGCTGGCAGTCCAGGTGGAACTGCCCGCCATCCAGCGTCGTCACGTCCAGCAGGCTGCCGTTGAGCGTGTTGAGTCGCAGCAACTGGCGTTCCATGGTCTGCAGCCTGGGCGTCAGCCGGTGGGCCAGCTCTCCGTCGGCGCTGTTCACAGCCGATTTCACCAACTCGAGCTGCAGCCGGAGGGAGGTGAGCGGCGTCTTGAGCTCGTGCGAGGCCAGGGAGAGGAACTCGTCGCGGGCACGCACCGCGGCGAGCGCATCCTGCTCGGCTCGCGCTCGCTCCTGGAGTGCCGCCTCGAGCGCTGCCGTACGCTCCATGACGCGCTGCTCGAGCTGTGTGTTGAGCCGGCGCAGTTCCTCCTTGGCGATCTTCAAGGAGGCGCTCTCCAGGACCTCCCACTCGCCCTCGCGCCGCGCCACCGCGAACTGGTGGTTGCGCACCACATCGAGGATGCCCATCGGGTCGCAGCGGTGCAGGCAGTAGCTGCACATGGCGACGATCTCATGCTGGTGGAAGGTCGCGTTCACCGTGGCCTCGTAGTCGGCGAAGTCCTTCCAGTTCTTCGACTCGAGCCAGAAGGTGTTGCCGGTGAGGCGAAGCCCCGTGCGACCGCTCGCCCGCGCCTGCTCCTTGCGGTCGATCCACCCTTGGAGGACGCCCATGGCAGCCGTGCCGCCGCTGCGCAGGTACCATTCCCGGTGATCGAGGATGTCGATGCGGCCTTCCTCGAAATACGTCTCCAGCCGCGGCACGGCGTTGCGCAATGCGGTCTTGGCGTCCTCCACGCCGAATGGCTCGGAAGTGATCCACAGGCACTGCTCGTTGTGCTCGAGGCCCGCCTTGAAGAACGGGACCAGTGAGTCCACCAGATCTTCCGCGGTCGAATAGAAGTTGCAGAAGTGGCTTCCCCACGGGATGGCGCCGACTGCGGGAATACCACTCGGAATCAGCGCTTGCGCATGCACGGGGAAGATCCTCTCAAGGCTGACGGTGCGGGCTGTTTCTCTCTGTACCCCAACCAGTCCGGCAACTCTGGATGTACCTTGAACAACTGAGGAACAACCAACGTGACAGGACGCCCATGACGTTCCGCGACGAACATTCGTGGCGCCTGCCGCCTGGGCGTCCAGACTGGCTCCCTGGCGCGCTCCGTCTCCTCCGCCTCTTCGCAACGAGCAGCTACCTCGGTAGGAGAGGGGGCAAACGAGGGTCTACCTTCGGGCCACCGCCGTGGGTCCTGTCTCGGGAAGCACGGAGCCGAATGCGGCGAAGAGCTGTCCGGTGAGGGCAGGCGCCTTACCGGCGCCGGGCGCTCGCAGCATGTCGTTCAGCACCTCGCCGGTGCGTGGATCCCTCCGGAGGCCCGGCTTCGCCAGGTTCATCCGGTAGCGCACCACACCACGCTTCACCCGGTGGATGACGATGACGGTGCCATCGTCCTCGATGCCGTCCACCAGTGCCACGTGTGTGAGCCCGTCGTTGCGCCGCCCGTCGCGGTTCCGGTCATACGTCTCGCGGAAGAAAACCAGATCCCCCGGTCTCGGCTGGCCTCGGGTGTACACGCGCCCATGTGCCTTCGCGTACCGGTAGAGCGCGGTGACTCCGTTGTCCCCGGACAGGCCCTCGCCGCGGAACGAGACGCCAGCCCGGGCGTACACGGCCTCGACGAAGCCAGTGCAGTCGTCCGGCCACGTGCGCCCGGCGAGCTTCACCTTGCGGCTGCCCACGAGCTCGCGTGCGGCGGTGAGCACGTCCTGGCGGCGGGCCGTGGGCGGGGGAGGGCGCACCTGCTTGCGAGGGGTGGGCGAGGAGGCGACCTCGCCTGGCGGCGCCCGGGGCGCGGCGACGGGCGTCAGCGGGCTGTAGCGGTAGCTGGAGGCCAGCATCCGTCCACCCAGGGGCGCGCCGGTGGCGCATCCCGTCATCACCGCCAGTCCCGCGAGCAACACGCAGAGCCTCATGTCGCGACCTCCCTGTAGCGATTCCACGGGACGGATGGTCCGGTCCAATGGGCATGTGGTCAAAAAAACCACCCAACCGGGCGGACGCGGCGGCTCGGGTTTTTCACCCGGGGACGTGGTGGTAATGCTGCGGCGATGCGCAAGCTCCGAGCCCTCTCCTTGTTGTTGCTGTTGACCGGCTGTGGCGCGCCCCGGGCATTCCAACGGGCCAGGGACGCGGACACGCTGGAGGCCTACCGCGCGTTCCTGCGCGAGTACCCGGTGGGGGACGAGGCCGAGGCGGTGGAGGTGCGCATCACCGAGCTCGAGTTCGAGGAGGCCTCGAAGCTGCACACGGTGGTGGCCTACAAGCGTTTCCTGGAGGCGCACCCGGATGAGCCGCAGTCTCGTGCGGCCCGGGCCCTGCTCGAGGGCCTGCGATTCAACGCGGCGAAGGAGGCGGGGACGGCGGCGGCGCTGCGGCAGTTCCTCCGGGATCATCCGGACGGGGCACAGCGCGAGGAGGCACAGCGGCTGTTGAAGGAGGCGGAGCTCAAGGAGCTGTCCTCGACGACGGACACCCAGCAGCTCCGGGCGTACCTGCAGGAGGCTCCGGACGACCCCCGGCGGTTGCAGGTGGAGTCGCGGCTGGACGACGAGACCTTCGCGCGGGCGGAGACGGCGGGGGCCTCGCAACTCTTCGCCTACCTGCGTGACTTCCCGGCCGGGCGGTACCGCGAGCAGGCGAAGGTGAGGCTGCTGGAGCTCGAGATGGAGGGGCTGCTCGTCTCCGGGCTCTTGGAAGAGGCCGAGGCGCGTGTGGCGGCTCACCCGCTGGGGGCGAAGCTCAAGGACTTCCCTGCTCGCCTGGCGCGGGCCCGCGCCGAGCGCGTGGCACTCAAGAATCCCGAGCCGCTGGTCCAGTTCGCGCAGGTGGGGCACTACCTGCGGAGCATCGACGACCTGCGGCGTGCGCTCCTGGCGCCGGATCCGATGGACCGGTGGCAGGCGGCGGAGGAGCTGGGCCAACACGTGTCGGTGAAGGCTCTGGAGCCGCTGGTGGAGGCGTTCCGCTCGGGACGCAACCCGCTCGTGCGGCAGCGGGCCCTGGCGAGCCTCCAGACGGTGTTGCGCACCCTGCCGAAGCCGGTAGCGGATTACGAGGTGGCGGTGCGGTTGGAGTCGCTGCGCGAGAAGGCGGGCAGCCCGGAGCTGTACCTGACGATGGCGGCGCTGTTGGACCTGTCAGGGCGGATGGGAGAGGCGACCGCCGAGTACCAGCGGGCCTTCGTGCCGGAGGATCCGGATCCGGTGGTGCTGCGGCGCTGGGTGCAGGTGCGCGAGGAGCGGCGCCAGTCCTTCTCGGCGGCGGTGGCGGCCCGGCAGCTCTCGCTGTGGTCGCTGCGGGTGGCGCGCGAGGAGTCCATCTCCCCCGAGGGAGGCATCCCGCTGGCGGCGGCGCGGCAGCTGTGCGCGGCGGTGGAGAACGCCCGCTTCGCGTCGGAGACCATCACCCGGGCCCGGAAGGCGAACACCGAATTCCCCGAGGATCTCGACAGCTTCGCGCTGACGGCGGCCGAGGCGCTGAAGCTGGCGGAGGCGCGGCTGGCGGACGCGGAGCTGCTGCTGCGCGAGAAGACGCCCGGGGCTCGCACGTGCGGAGACGACGCGGTCCGCGAGCGCCTGGAGAGCGCCGTGTCCCAGCGCCGTGACGCGCTGCGCTCGGTGGGCACGAAGCTGCCTCGGCTCGCGCCCCTGCTGCTCGGGGCGGCGCGGGAGCGGGATCCTTCCCCGGAGATCCGCGCCGAGGCCTCCACCCAACTGTCGGCCCTCGGGAGCCCCTGAGCGGATCTTCCCCGTCCGGCGAACCCACCGGATCCGACAGGTCAGACCGACCAGTAGAGTGAGTCGCCCATGGCCACCCGTACGTACACGCTGAAGGCCGCGACGGCGACCCACTCGCCGCGCATCGACTACGAGCAGCTGCTCAACGAGGAGCAGTTGCGAGCGGTGGAAGCGGGGGAGGGGCCGGTGCTGGTCATCGCGGGCGCGGGCACGGGCAAGACACGCACGCTGACGTTCCGGGTGGCTCGGCTCCTGGAGCGCGGGACTCCCCCCGAGGGCGTGCTGCTGCTCACCTTCACCAACAAGGCCGCGCGGGAGATGACTCGGCGGGTCGAGGAGCTGACAGGGGCCTTCGCGGACGTGGGGAAGCTGCTCGGCGGCACCTTCCACCACGCGGCCCATGTGCTGCTGCGCCAGCATGCCGGGGCGCTCGGCTTCTCGCGCGACTTCACCGTGCTGGACCGCGAGGACGCGCGCGATCTGATGTCCTCCTGTATCGCCGAGCGCAAACTGCCTCGGGAGCGGCGCTTCCCCAGGGCCGAGGTGGTGTTGGACCTCGTCTCCATGGCCGCCAACCTCCAACGCTCGGTGGCCGAGGTGCTCGTGGAGCACAGGCCCCAATTCCTCCCGCTCCTCGAGGAGGTGCTCGCCGTCACCCGCCGCTTCGCCGAGCGCAAGGCGCGCATGCACCTGATGGACTTCGATGATCTGCTGGTGCTGCTCAAGCGCCTGCTCGTCGAGAACCCCATCCTCCGCGAGCGGCTCGTGGACCGGTTCCACTGCGTGCTCGTCGACGAGTACCAGGACACCAACCGGCTGCAGGGCGACCTCGTGGATCTGCTCGCCGGCGAGCGCCGCAACCTCACCGTGGTGGGCGACGACTGCCAGTCCATCTACAGCTTCCGGGGCGCGGACTTCACCAACATCATCGACTTCCCCCAGCGCCATCCCGGCTGCGCCATCTACCACCTCACCCGCAACTACCGCTCGACACCGGAGATCCTCCAGCTGGCCAACGCCTCCATCTCGCTCAACCAGCGCCAGTTCCCCAAGCAGCTCATCTCCTCGCGTCCCCCGGGGCCGGTGCCGGTGCTGGTCCCCACCCTGGACGTGGATCAACAGGCCTCCTTCGTCGCCCAACGCGTGCTCGAGCTGCGCGACACGGGCGTGCCGCTGGAGCAGATGGCCGTGCTGTACCGCGCGCACAGCCACTCCCTGGAGCTTCAGCTGGAGCTGACCCGCCGGGGCATCCCCTTCCGGGTGCGCTCGGGCGTGCGCTTCTTCGAGCAGGTCCACGTCAAGGACGTGCTCGCCCACCTCCGGCTCGCTGGTAACCCGCGCGACGAGCTCGCCCTCAAACGGATCGTCAAGTTGGTGCCTGGCATTGGCCCCGCCAGGGCCGAGTCCCTCTGGGAGGCCCTGATCGCCCTGCCTCCCGAGCTGTCCCTGGTGGAGGCCCTGGCCTGTCCGGAGATCCAATCCCAGGTGCCTCGGAAGGCCGCGCCCGGCTTCGAGCGGCTCATCCGCCTGATGGAGCGGCTGACACAGCCAGGGTCAATTCCGACCCCGGGGCAGATGATCCAGGACGTGCTGGCCGGTGGCTACGGCGAGTACTTGCGGACCGGGTTTCCCGAGGAGGAGCGGCGGGAGGACGACATCCGCCAGCTGGCCGAGTTCGCCGGGCGCTTCGAGGACCTGCCTCGCTTCCTGTCGGAGATCGCCCTGGTGGCCGAGTTCTCGGCCCGGGAGGCCACCGGCGAGGCTCCGGACGAGAGCCTCACGCTCTCCACCATCCACCAATCCAAGGGTCTGGAATGGCGGGCGGTCTTCGTCATCTCCCTGGCGGAGGGCCGCTTCCCGTTCCCGGGCGCGGCCAGTACACCGGATGAAGAAGAAGAGGAGCGCCGGCTGTTCTACGTGGCCGCTACCCGAGCCAGGGATGAGCTGGCGTTGACCTACCCTATCTCGGCGGTTCTCCGGGCGGGAGAGCGGGCGATCCTCCGGCTTTCCCGCTTCATCGAGGAACTACCGGCAGGCGAGGAGGCGCCGTATGACCGGTTGATCCTGGAGACGAGAACTGAGCAAGACGCCCCCTGACGTGATACAGAGTAGGACTCCAATGGCGGACAGACCTCGAATCATCGGGATTGATCTGGGAACGACCAATACTCTGGTCGCGTCCGTGAAGAACCGCATCCCGAAGATCGTCCCCACGGATCGCGGCAATCTGATCCTGCCTTCCGTGGTGGCGCTCTCCGCCAAGGGGGACCTGCTGGTCGGCGGCGTGGCCAAGGACCAGATGGTCACCAACCCGAAGAACACGCTCTACGGGACCAAGCGGCTCATCGGCCGCAAGTACCAGTCCAAGGTCGTCGATGACCTGAAGGGTTACTTCAAGTACGACATCGTCGAGGGCGCGGACGGGGAAGCGGCCGTGATGCTGGGTGGCAAGGTGTACTCGCTGCCCGAGGTGTCCAGCTTCATCCTCAAGCAGCTCAAGACGATCGCCGAACAGTTCCTTGGCGGCCCCATCGACGAGGCCGTCATCTCCGTGCCGGCGTACTACACGGACAGCCAGCGGCAGGCGGTGAAGGAGGCCGGCAAGCTGGCGGGCTTCAACGTCAAGCGCATCGTCAACGAGCCCACCGCGGCCGCGCTGGCCTATGGCTTCAACCGCGGGCTGGATCAGAAGATCCTCGTCTACGACCTGGGCGGCGGCACCTTCGACGTCTCCGTGCTCCACCTGACGGGCAACGTCTTCGAGGTGCTGGCCACCGGCGGCGATACCTTCCTGGGCGGTGTCGACTTCGACAACCGGGTGATGGACTACGTGCTCGAGAAGTTCTGGGAGGAGACCCGGATCGATCTCTCGCAGAGCCCCATCGCCATGCAGCGCATCAAGAACGCGGCCGAGGCGGCGAAGATCGACCTCACGCTCATCCCCAACGTGGTCATCGACCTGCCCTACATCGAGGAGCGCAAGGGCAAGCCGATCGACCTGCGCATCCCCCTCACGCGCGAGAACCTCAACGCGCTCACCATGGACCTGGTCGACCGCACCTTCGAGATCTGCGACCGGGTCCTGGCGGAGAAGAGCATCAGCCGCTCGGAGATCGACGAGATCATCCTCGTGGGCGGGCAGAGCCGCATGCCCCTGGTGCAGCAGCGCATCCAGGAGCACTTCGGCAAGCCGCCTCGCAAGGGCGTGCACCCGGACGAGTGCGTGGCCCTGGGCGCCGCGCTGCTGGCGGACTCGCTGGGCTCCATCGACTCGGTGACGCTGCTGGATGCGGTGTCCATGCCCATCGGCTATGCGCTGCCCAACGGGCGCGTGCGCCGGGTCATCGAGAAGAACTCCCTCATCCCGCTGGTGAAGAGCTTCCGGCTGCCACCGCCGAAGGAGCCGGGCGCGCCCTTCATCGAGATGGACATCTTCCAGGGCGACAGCGACCTGATGGTGGACAACGAGTACCTGGGCACCCTGAAGGTTCCGGCCGAGTCGGCGGGGCGGAAGATCGACTTCCGGCTCAACGAGGAGTGTCTGCTGCAGGTGATCGTCGAGGAGCCCAGCGGCCCCCGGCGCATCGAGCTGGCTACCCGGGACACCCCGGAGCTGCTCAAGAAGGAACTGGCCCGGCTGGCCGAGGAAAAGGCCCAGAAGGCCGAGCAGGCGGCGGCCTCGCCGTCATCCCAGCAGGAGGGCAGCGGATTGTTCTCCAGCATCAAGAGCATCTTCCGTAGGGGGTAGCGGGCGGCATGGCGACGTTCCCGTCCAAGCAGTGGTGTGAGGAGGCGGTACGGCTGGTGAACGAGGATCCGGAGCGCTCGCTGGCCGCCCAGGGCTGGATCGGTGAGATCGGGATCATCGTCGACGCCGAGCCGGGCAAGTTGCCGCGCCCCTTCGTGGTGCACGTGGTGCCGCGCGACGCTCGTATCGAGAAGCTTCGGGTGCTGGATGATCCGGACGATCTGGACGAGATCGAGCCGGCCTACCTGGCCCGGGCGCCGTACACGGTGTGGAAGGAGCTGCTCAAGGGCAGCCTGGATCCCGTGGAGGCGGTGCTTCGGCGGCGCATCGCGGTGAAGGGTGACTTGCAGCAGCTCATCGAGCGCTTGCGGTTCAAGGGCATCGCGGATCGCGTCTTCGCCCAGTTGAAGACGGAGTACCTGGACGAGCAGTGAAGCCAGTGGGGGGCAGGCCATCATGGGCATCCGGCAGGACCTGAAGAAGCAGGCGTTGGGTATGTCGCAAATGGCGGTGGAGAAGCTCATGGCCGACGAGAAGCGGGCCATGGCCATTGCCCAGGCGCTCGGCTCCGTGCAGCGGGGCAAGCAGGCGCTGGACCGGGGCCAGGAGGAGCTGATGCGGGTGCTCAGCTTCGCGCCCCGGAGCGACTTCAAGGCCGTGGGCAAGAAGCTCTCGGGCCTCAAGCGCCGACTGCGCGAGCTGGACGAGAAACTGGAAGAAATCGCGCGACAATAGGCGTTGACAGGGGGGCATCGCGGGTGGCATTTACCCGCCCGTCGCTTCGTCGGGGCGCATAGCTCAGCGGTAGAGCACTGCCTTCACACGGCAGGGGTCCCAGGTTCGAATCCTGGTGCGCCCACTCCTACGAAAGTCGATACGCGGTCGGGCGCATAGCTCAGCGGTAGAGCACTGCCTTCACACGGCAGGGGTCCCAGGTTCGAATCCTGGTGCGCCCACACAGACGAGAGGCCGTGAGTTCGGGGACAATCCCAGGGCTCACGGCCTTTTGCTTTTCCGGGCCCCAGGAGGATTCGAGACGATGAGTCAGGTGAAGCTGCGCGTTCCGGGTGAGTCGAAGGAAGAGGTGCTCTCCGTACAGGAGCTCGGACCCAACCGCTACCGGCTGCTGAGCGCGCCGCTGTGGGTGCCCGGGCTGGCCGCCGAGGACGAGTTCGAGCTCTCCGACGCGGATCCCCGGGGCTACCGCATCCTGAAGCCGGGTGGAAACCTGTGCATCTGGTTCCGCATGCCGCCCGAGATCGCGGAGAAGCACGAGCTGGTGGTGGACGCGCTGGATGGTGGGTTGGAGTGGATCGGCGGGCGGCTGGATGGCAGGGCCGGCTCGGCGTTCTCCTTCACGCTCGCGGCCTCCGTGGACAGGCCCGTCTACGCCAAGGCCTTCGACGGGGCCGTGGCCCGGGTGCCGGGCTCCAGCTGGATGATCAGCAACGCCTAGCGAAAACGACGGCGCCGGGGAGCACGGGGCCCCCCGGCGCCAGGTCCTAGTCGGCGGCGGGCGCCGGCCGGCCCCGTGAAGGCGCGCCCTCACCCGAGGCGGCCTGGAGCCGCTCCTGCGCCCTCGCCTTCATCAGCGAGGCCACGATGGAGCCGCCCAGCAGCAGGCTGATGACACCCAGGGAGAGCGCGGGCGGCACCTTCACCACGTCCACCAGCGCCATCTTCGCGCCCACGAACACCAGCACCGCGGACAGGCCCACCTTCAGGTAGGAGAACTTCTCCACTGCTCCCGCCAGCACGAAGAAGAGCGAGCGCAGGCCGAGGATGGCGAAGATGTTCGAGGTGAAGACGAGGAAGGGATCCGTCGTCACCGCGAAGATGGCCGGGATGGAGTCGAGCGCGAAGAGCACGTCCGTCAGCTCCACCAGCACCAGCGACATGAACAGCGGCGTGGCCAGCTTCCGGCCGTTCTCCAGCGTGAAGAAGTGGTCCCCATCGAAGCGGTTCGTGGAGGGGATGATCCGCCGCGCCGCCTTCATGACGAAGCCGTCCTCCGGGTGCTCCTCCTTGTTGCGCTGCAGGAAGAGCTTCACGCCCGTGAAGATGAGGAAGGCGCCGAAGACGTAGATGAGCCAGTGGAAGCGCTCGAGCATCGCCACGCCGGCGAAGATCATCGCCGCGCGCAACACCAGCGCGCTCAGGATGCCCCAGAAGAGCACCCGGTGCTGGTACAGCGAGGGAATCCTCAGCGCCGAGAAGATGACGACGAAGACGAAGATGTTGTCGATCGAGAGCGACTTCTCGATGAGGTATCCGGTGAGGAACTGCATGGCCGGCGTGGCGCCGAACTTCCACCAGATGCCCAGGTTGAACACCAGCGCCAGCGAGACCCACACCCCGCTCCATGCCAGCGCTTCCTTGAACTTCACCTCGTGCGTCTTGCGGTGGAATACGCCCAGGTCCAGCGCCAGCATCAACAGCACGAACGCAATGAACCCCCCCCAGAGGAGGGGGCTTCCTATGCTCTGCATCTCCATATGTCCGGATCTTTCTCTCTAGGGGGTTGAAACGCCGTTACTGGGGGAAGGGCAGGGCGCCGCTCCAACCCCGGGTACCGCTGGACATCCGCGCGGCCTGCTCCCGCAGCCTGCGCACGCGCTCCTCGGTGCGCGGGTGCGTCGAGAAGAGCGACAGGATGCTCTGCATCCCCGCGAAGGGGCTCACGATGAACAGGCTCGCGGTCGCGGGCCGCCCCTCCACCGGCATCGCCATGGCCCCGGCCTCCAGCTTCTGCAGCGCACGCGCCAGCGCCTCCGGATCCCCGGAGATCTCCCCGCCCGACTGGTCCGCCAGGTACTCGCGCGAACGCGAGATGCCCATCTGGATGAGCGTGGCCGCGATGGGCGCCACCAGCGCCAGCGCCAGCGCCTGCATCGGCGACAGGCCCTCGTCCCCGTCCTCGTCACGGCCCGTCAGCATCGAGCCGAAGAAGCCCACCGCGTGCGCCAGGTACGTCACCGCCGAGGCCACCGCGGCGGCGATGGTGGACACCAGGATGTCCCGGTTCTTGATGTGCGCCAGCTCGTGCGCCAGCACCCCGCGCAGCTCCCGCTCGTCGAGCACCTCCAGGATGCCCGCCGTCACCGCCACCACGCCATGCTCCGGATTGCGGCCCGTGGCGAAGGCGTTGGGCTGGGCCTCGTTCATCAAGAAGACGCGGGGCTTGGGGATGCCCGCCCGCTGCGACAGCTCCTCCACCATGCGGTGCAGTCCAGGCGCCTGCTGGGGGCTCACCTCCTGCGCCCCGTGCATGGTCAGCACCAGCTTGTCCGAGAAGAAATAGGCCCCGACGTTCATCGCCAGCGACAGCACCAGCGCGCCGATGAGGAAGCCCTTGCCCAGAGCTCCACCGATGCTGATCAGCACCACGGACAACACGCCGAGCAACAGCAGGGTCTTGATCTGATTCTTCATGCTCCCTGAATTAAGAGCCCGCCGATACTTAGGCAAATAGGTAATCGAGATGCGTCCCTTCGGAAAAACCGAAGTCGGGCGGGCGCTCGTCTCCCGCGCCTGACGCTCGGGCGGGCGGATTCGAGGAGTCATACCCCCGGGCGGGGATGAGGAACTGTCTCCTTCTGTTCAGAGGGTCTGTCGCCGTGGGACTCCGAATGTCCACCGGCCTTCTCTCTCAGATGGAGCTTGCCTCGTTGATCCGACTCCGACTCCTTTCCGCCCTCTGCGCTCCCTTCCTCCTGTTCTCGCTCGCCGGCTGTGATGCACAGGACCTGGCGATCGAACCATCGGCTGGGACTCCCGCTTCCCCTCCGGACGCGACCGCTCCAACGCCCGAGCCCACTCCGGCTTCCTCTCCCGTGCCGGCGCCGCGGCCCACTTCGGAGGCGCGGCCCTCGCTCGAGTCCGCCCCAGCTCCCGCGCAGGACAAGGACGTGTTCGGCGTCACCATGCTCTACCCGACGAAGCCGGGCGGTGAGTCCTGGATGCTCGCGAGCGATGCACTGCGTGACGCGCGCTTCGATCCGCAGCAGACCATCACGCGTAACGCGGATGGCTCCTGGAAGATGCGGAGCACCAAGGTTCGCATGGAGGTGTTCACCTCCACCGGCTACGACTCGAGGAAGATCCCCACCTACGATCGGGATGTCCTCGCGGGCCGCGGCTACATGCAGTCGCCCAACGACTGGAAGAACGTGGAGATGACGGGCTTCGTGAAGGTGAACGCCACCGGCAACAACGGTGACAACTTCGCCTGGTACGCCCGCGGTGGCCGCCACACCGACTCGATCGCCTGCGAGGGCTCCTCCTACAAGGGCGGCCTGCACTACGACGGCCGCGTCCGCTGGGAGAAGGAGACCTGGCACGTGAGCTACGACAACGTGCCCTACAAGGCGGCCACCGGGTCTCTCAAGGGCCGCTGGGTGGGCTTCAAGTCCGTCATGCGCAACACCACCGCCAACGGCAAGCCCGCGGTGCGGCTCGAGCTCTGGCTCAACGACACTGCCGACAAGCTGACGTGGAAGAAGGTCTACGAGAAACTGGATGACGGTTCGTGGGGCGGAGACGCGGACCACTGCGGTGGCTCCGTACCGGCCATGCCCATCACCTGGGGTGGTCCCATCGCCACCTTCCGCTGGGACAGCGCCACGGACGTGGACTTCAAGTGGCTCAGCGTCCGTGAAATCACGGAATGAGTCGGGTCGCCATGCCCTACCTGCGATGATGGGTGGGAGGTGAGGATTTCCAGCCTCCTCCCTCCTTTTTCAGGGGGGATGCGAGAGGTCTGCACGGTGTTGGACCCTGGGCTCGCACCCGGGGCCCATGGCCTCATTTCCCGCGCCACACCAGCCTTCCGGCGCCACTGAACGTATTCGTACGTCCGGGTGGCGCCATTCCGGGCCGTGCCTCCGACGGACCCGGATCTCGCGGGGGGAATCTTCTCATGCAGATCACGTTCCTCGGGCATGCCGGCTTCCTGATCGAAACCCAACACGCCCTGGTGGTCGCCGATCCGTGGCTCTCCCCTCAAGGGGCGTTCGACTCGGCCTGGATGCAATTCCCACGCAACCACCAGCTGGCTCCCTTCGTGCGCGAGAAGCTGGAGCTCTCGACGAAGGAGCGCTTCCTCTACATCAGCCACGAGCACAAGGATCACTACGATCCCGACTTCCTGCGCACCCTCACGAAGCGCGACTTCACCGTCGTCATCGGCCGCTTCCGCCGCACCGCGCTCCGCGACGCGTTCGAGGCCTACGGGGCCAGGCGGATCCTCACCTGCGAGGACCAGCAGGAGGTGCCCTTCAAGGGGGGCTACCTGAAGCTCTATCTGACCGACTCGGGCACCAACCGCGACTCGGCGCTGCTCGTCCAGGAGCGGGGGCGGAGCTTCCTCAACCTCAACGATTGCAAGGTCCATGACCGGCTGCAGCGCATCGTGGCGGAGGAGGGGCCCATCGATGTCTTCACCGCCCAGTTCTCCGGCGCCATCTGGCACCCCACCTGCTACGACTACTCGCGTGAGGAGTACGCCGAGCACTCGCGGCAGAAACGCGCCAGCAAGTTCGAGGCGGTGGCGCGTGCCATCGAGATCGTCCAGCCTCGCGCCTACCTGGCCTCGGCGGGTCCGGCCTGCTTCCTGGATCCGTCCCTCTTCCACATCAACCTGGAGCCGGTGAACATCTTCCCGCGCGCCTCGGAGCTCTTCTCCTTCCTCCACCATCGCCTCGCCGGGAAGACTCCACGCCTCTTCGAGCCCATGCCCGGTGACGTGCTCGATGTGGAGCTCGCGGAGATGGTGTCCCTCGCTCCCGAGCGCGTCACCGACGAGAACGTCTCACAGTACCTGCGCTCGTACGCGGCCCTCCAGACGCGCGTCTTCCGCGAGCGCCGCCGCAACATGATGTTGGAGGAGGTGGATCGCATCCACCTGCGGCTTCGCGAGGAGTTGCAGCACAAGCTGGATGTCTTCTCCCTGGCGGAGCGCGTGATGATGCCCCTCTACCTCGGCCTCCTCGAGCTCCCCGGACAGCTCATCCGCGTGGATTTCCGCACCCGCCGCGTGGACGTCGTCGGCGAGGTGCGCGACCTGAGCCGGTACACCCTCATCGCGAGCGCGGCCGACATCGTCCGCGTCCTGGATCGCAAACTGAACTGGGAGGACTTCCTGCTGTCCTTCCGCTTCCGCGCCTCGCGCCAACCCGACATCTACGACGCCACCCTGCACAACTTCCTCGCCGCCGAGATCGAGGACCTGCGCACCATGTGCGACGGTACGCTGGACACCGAGTCTCGCAAGGAGCGCACCCTCGTCTCCGCCGGCGGGCAGCGCTACTCCGTCAACCGCTTCTGCCCCCACCAGGGCGCCGATCTCCAGGAAGGCTGGATCGAGGAGGGCCGCTACCTCGTGTGCCCCCGTCATCGCTGGCGCTTCGATCTGCGCGACGGCGGGGTCTGCTCCGCGAATGGTTGCTCCATCCAGGCCGAGCCCTCCTCGGGCAAGGAGGAGGACAAGCCAGTCGCCGTGCCTGAACAGCGGCCTTCGGTGTGAGCTCACTCCCCCTCTCCCGGAGGGAGAGGGGGAGTGGGGTCATGGGTGGACTCGTAGCTCCACCTGGAAACGACCGTTGTCGCTTCGCAGACCCACCGGCCCGTCGAACGTGAGCACTTCCTCGGGGAGCGTCCCTTCCCACACGGGCTTGCCGTCGACTCGCACCGTCAGGGCCGTACCCTCGAGCTCCGCTCTCAGGGTGTGGTCGTCTCCTGGCTCGAGCCTTGGTACCGGTGCCTTGCTCCGTGGTTTCACCGTCTGGTAGCCGCTGTTGCCGCAGTCGTCCGAGCGGCGCATCCCAGGATTGTGCTTCACCGACACCACCAGCCCCGCCTTCGGCTCGATGCGCCACATCACGTAGACGACGTTGCAGCCGTCCCGCGCCCGCAGCTTCAGCCCCACCTGCCGCCGCAGCTCCCCCGATTGCAAGGGCTCCTGCTCTCGTGTCGCCCCCAGGTAGGTGAAGCGCAGCTCCGCTACCCGGGCTTCCTCCGGCGCCCTCGTTGATGCCATCAGGGCTCGTGTCTTCGGTTCCTCCCTGGAGGGAACCACCGCCCGGACCTTGGGCGAGTCGATGACCAGGCGCCCATCCGGAAGTGGCTCCAGCTTCCCTTGGGTCACCTTCATCCGCTTCGGCTGCACCATGGGGAGCGTGTCATCCGTCTTCATGCCCCTGCCAGAAGACGCGGGAGGCGCGAGCAGTCCCAGCAGCGAGGCCACCAGGACCGGCCGGACGATCACGGCCGCTCTTCTCCCAGGAACCGGCCCAGCTCCGCCACGTGCGCCTTCAGCCAGGCCTGCTCCGCCCTCAGCCGCGCCAGCTCCAGCACCAGGTAGTCGCGGTAACGGCGCACCTTCGCCGTCTCCATCGCCTGGAGCTCCCTCAACTGCCCCTCCAGGTCCGAGACCAGTACCGACACCTCGCGCAGCCGCGTCTCCTCCGTCCCGTGTGCCGCCCTCAGCTCGCGCAGCAGCCGGGCCACCTCCTGGCTCACCCCCTCGACGTCCTCCTCGAGCCACCGCCGGCGGCCCTCGCGCGCCTTCGCGTTCGCCGACGGCTGCCACAGGCTCCCCAGGTTGTACGAGACCGTCAACATCCCGAAGAGTGGCACGTCCTGCCTCACGTCGATCAGCTCGTCGTACCCGCCTCGCAGCCGCACCGTCCACGCCGACGCGCGTCTCAGGCCCGCGGACTCCTCTTCCACCCGAGCATCCGCCGCCCTCATCTCCCCCAGGTACGCGGACAACGGACGCTCGGCCGGGCGGGGCAGGGCGGCCAGCCGCTCCCGCTCCCTCGCCGTCTCGTGCGCCAGCGCCCTCAGGGCGTCCATCCGCAACCGCAGCGCGTTGAGCTCCTCCACCGTGGCCCGGCCCTCCTTCACGTCCTCTCCCAGGGACGTCAGGAGCTGCTCGGCCTCGGGGAGGATGGCCTCCAGCACCTGGGCTCGTGCGGCCAGCGCCGTTTCCGCGCCCACGTCCGGGCCCCTCTTCACGGCCGCTCGCAGCGCCGAGAGCGCCCGGTAGCGCTCGCACTCCGCCTCCGCCCGGCGGCGGATCCCCAGGCCCCGGTACAGCCCCACGAAGTCATAGTCCAGGCCCGCCGTGACTCTCGGCGTGGGGCCGCCCAGTGGCACGCCTCCACCCCCGCCGGCCTCGCCCGCGTTCACCACGCCCACGTTCGCGAACACGTCCGGTGCCAGCAGCACCGCCGACTCCGCGTCGCCCACCCCGCGCACGAAGGCGCAGTAGCCCGGCTCGCGTGCCTCTTCCGCCGGCTCCTGGGCCTCCGCGGTCCCAGCGCCCAGGCCCGCCAGTACGCCCCATGCAACCGCCCACCGCATAGCGTCTCCTTCCAGGCTCCCGCGCTACAGCAGCAGCGGCGGCCGCCCCAGGTGCAGCAGTTCCTCGCGCGCCCAGCGCTCGTCCCGCAGCTCCAGCTCCACCATCACGCCCCGCAGCAGCGTCTGGCGTACCGGGTGCTTCACCGTCACCTCACCCTGCAGCGGCTGGCCCACCATGCCCACCTCCCGGCACCACAGCAGCTTCAGCGCGCACCGGTAGAGCGGCATGCCCGCCCTCGCGTTCCCCAGGTTCTCGTACGGCACGAAGCCCACCGTCAGCCCCCGCTCGATGGCCTCCAGCCATGGCGAGCTCCGGATGGACGCCAGCAGCGCGTCGTAGCGCGCCACCGCCTCATCCAGTGAGTGCAGGCTCTCCTTCAGGTGGCGCCGCTCGCTCTCCGCCCGCGCCACCTCCAGCACCGAGCGCGTGTACTCCCGCTCCAGCAGCAGCACCTCCGTGGTGAGGCCCGCGGACCTGCCCGCCATCGAGGCGTCGAAGCCGTCCAGCTCCCGCTTCAGCGCCTCCAGCTTCGTCTGCAACTCCGCCGAGCCCTCCGACAGCGACAGGTTCGTCTGCGCCATCTGCGCCAGCTGGTGGTTCGCGGTGAGCCGCTCCTCCCGCTCCAGCATCCGCGCGTTGTAGAGCGCTTCGGTGCGCGTGCGCGCCATCCCCGCGTAGGCCCGGTTGGACTTGGCGATCTCCTCGGCCGCCTCCCGGTA
Organism: Archangium lipolyticum; assembly: GCF_024623785.1. Classification (NCBI taxonomy): domain Bacteria; kingdom Pseudomonadati; phylum Myxococcota; class Myxococcia; order Myxococcales; family Archangiaceae; genus Archangium; species Archangium lipolyticum. The sequence goes on along the minus strand of NZ_JANKBZ010000022.1, from coordinate 171,380 downwards.
CTCCTGGCGCAGCACCGCCAGCCGCCGCAGCGACTTCGCCCGGGCCTCCCGCTCACTGCTCAGCGCCAGCCGGAAGCGCTCCTGGAAGTCCTTCTCCGAGCCGAGCAGCCGCTCGGCCTGCTCCAGCCGTGCCTCCATGTCCCGCCGGTCCGCGAGCAGCTTGTCCCGCGCCGCCGCCTGCTGCGCCAGCTGGGCGTTGAGCTGGAGGATCTGCGGATCCGTCGGCGACACCACCGTGGGTGTCAGCCAGGCATGGCCCACGAAGAAGAAGGCCTGCATCCCCAGGTACGAGACGAGCCCCACCAGGATGAGGGCCAGCAACACCGAGCCCAGGGCCTTGTAGGCGTTGACCGCGAGGGTGTTGAGCTTGTTGACGATGCGCTGGTTCATGGCGTCGTGCTCCCTCCGGCCGTCCGCGTGGGGGGGATGATGCTGGGAGCCCGCTCGGCGGGCGGTACGTCCGCGGGCGGTACGCCAGGCGCCGTGCTCGGCTTGCCCCGCGTCTCCCAGCTCCCCGAGTCCAGCGTGAGCAGCGCCAGCGGAGTGAAGAGTGCGTAGGTGATGGGCATCAGCAGCCCCATGGGAAGGAAGGAGATCGCCGGGACGCGCATGTCCGCGGGCAGGTCCCTCTTGTCGATCCGGTAGATGAGCCCCATGGCTCCCATGACGAGCATGTGCAGCAGCAGCACGCCCCAGAACTGCCCGTTGATCAGGTTGTGGATGATGATGACGGGATAGGAGAGCAGCAGCGCCAGCTGGGACACGTAGTGGATGCACACCACCGGATGCAGCCTCCAGGCGTGGCTCAGCCCGCAGATCATGTCCACGAGGTTGGAGCGCCGCCACCGCAGCTGCTGCGAGAAGTAGCCCGCCAGCGTGGCCGGCGCGGCCGTCTGGCACCAGGCCGCCGTGGTGTAGACCGTCTCGTAGCCCGCCTTGACGATCTGCCGCGTGAGGAAACGATCCTCTCCGTATTTGATGGGGACCCCGGCGATGTTGCGCGTCTCGAGGATGGGCTCCAGCTCCAGCAGCACGTGGCGCCGGTACGCGGTGAGGCACCCGGACAGGCACAGCACCGAGCGGAAGCTCCGCTCCAGATCCTTGAGCCACTCCTGGGCGAAGTAGAACTTGATCTCGATCATCCGCGTCATCCAGTTCTGATGACGGTTGGCCACGTAGGTGCGGCCTCCCACCGCGGCGATGCGCGGGCTCACGAAGCGCCGCACCAGCTCGCGCACGGCGCTCGGGTGCACCACCACGTCCGAGTCCACCGAGACGATGAGCTCCGCCGTCGCCTCACGCACCGCCCGGGCGATGCCCTTGCGCTTGCCCATGTTGTACGGGTTGCGCATCACCTTCACGTTCGGATGCCCCTCGGCCGCGCGCAGCGCCCAGGCATGGCTGTCGTCGGTGGAGCAGTCGTCCACCACGCAGATGCTCAGCTTGTCCGCCGGGTAGTCCTGTTCCAGCAGGCTCCGGACGGCGTGATGGATGCCCTCGCCCTCGTTGAAGAGGGGAATGACCACCGTGACGGTTGGCTGATAGCCGTCATTCGTGGCGTCCACCCGGCGGCCCCGGATCCGCCGCAGCAGCGGACCGAGCACGTACCGGTTCATCATCACCACCAATACCAACAGGTGAATGGGGAAGAGTTCCATGTCCCTCCCGGTGGCTCGACCGAGCCCGTGGCGCCCTCGCTCCACACACTTCGGACGCTCGCTCCTGGCCCTGCCTCGCCCTGCCGCCCCCCTCGTCCCCCGACCCACCGCGCCCACTCCTCACGGTTCTTCGGGGCGGCGTGAAACTCGGACCGTGCCAATCCCAGGACAACTGCCCCGGGGGGTATGGGGAGTGCCCTTCACCGACTGCGCTTCCGCCCCCGATGTCGGGTGGTCGGTCACCTCGATGACACTCGTTGTCCTTTCGTCATCACACCGACACGACCCGGGCTCGCCTTGTTCGCGCTCGCGTGGGCCCTAGGTTCAGCCGCCAGCAACAGATGGGCGTCGTCGGGGAGGGGGAAGAATGATGGTGCGGTCATGCTTTGAGAGCTGGAGAAGGTGCCTGCTGTTCGCGGGCCTGCTGTTGTCCCTGGTCCCGTTGGCGGTGGAAGCGGCGGATCCAAAAGTCGCGGGGGAGTGGTCTCCGCTGACGACCTTTCCCGTGTCCATGACCCACGCCCACCTGCTGCCCACGGGGCAGGTGATGTTCTTCGGCGAGTTCGACGAGGGCCTGCTACCACCTCAATTGTGGGACCCGGCCACGGGAGCGCTCTCGGCCCTGCCACGGGCGGACTACAACATCTTCTGCGCGGGTCACTCCTTCCTGCCGGACGGGCGGCTGCTGGTGACGGGCGGCCACGAGGAGTCCCACGTGGGCTACCCCTACGTGAGCATCTTCAATCCCTTCACGCTCACGTGGAGCCGCGGCCCGGACATGAATGATAACCGGTGGTACCCCACCAACACCACGCTCCCCAACGGAGACGTGGTGGTGCTCTCGGGCGAAACCCACGCGTCCGGCACCTGCAACGAGCTGCCACAGGTGTGGCAGTCCAGCACGGGCACGTTCCGCGACCTCACGACCGCCGTGCGCGATGTGCCCTACTACCCGCGGGTGTTCCTGGCACCCAACGGCAAGATCTTCTACTCCGGCCCCCAGCGTACCTCCCGCTGGTTGGACACGGAGGGGACCGGCACCTGGTTCGAGGGCCCCCGGAGCGCATACAACGGCCGCGCCTATGGCTCGGCGGTGATGATCGACTCCAAGGTGCTCCTCATTGGAGGGGGCTCGCCGCCCACCGCCACCGTGGAGGAGATCGATCTCGCGGCGCCGGCGCCAGTCTGGCGGGCCCGCGCCCCGATGGCCTGGCCGAGGCGCCAGCTCAACGCCACCCTGCTGCCGGATGGCAAGGTGCTGGTGTCGGGCGGCAGCAGCGGCTCGGATTTCGATGACGAGACCCTGCCCGTCAAGGTGCCGGAGCTCTACGATCCCGACACCAACACCTGGACGAAGCTCGCCCCCGCGGCGGACTACCGGGGCTATCACTCGGCGGCGCTCCTGTTGCCGGACGGGCGCGTGCTGACCGGCGGTGGCCGCAACCTGCGCACGGTGGAGATCTTCTCGCCGCCGTATCTCGAGCAGGATGGCACCCGACCCGCCATCCAGGAGGCGCCGGCCGTCATCACTCCCGGGACGAGCTTCCTCGTGCAGACCCTGGATGCGTCGCGGGTGGCGAAGGTGACGCTGCTCGCCCTCGGCTCGGTGACGCATGCCTTCGATCAGAACCAGCGCTTCCTCAAGCTGGCCTTCTCCCAGACGAACGGTGGCCTGAGCGTGACCGCGCCCGCGAGCAACCTCACCGCGCCCCCGGGCTACTACATGCTCTTCATCGTGGACGGGCAGGGGGTGCCCTCGGTGGCGCGCATGGTGCGGGTGGCCCAGGTGACGCCCACCGCGCGGAAGAAGATCGTCCTCGGCGACACGTGGAAGTATGACGACCGGGGCATCGATCAGGGCACCGCCTGGCTGGACCGGGACTTCGATGACTCCGCGTGGAAGACCGGCTCGGGTCAGCTCGGCTACGGAGACGAGGACGAGGGCACCGTCATCTCCTCTGGCATTCCCACCGTCTACTTCCGCAAGAAGATCACCCTGGAGAACATCGTCACCGCGGCCCACCTCGAGGTGCTGTACGACGATGCCATCGCCGTGTGGATCAACGGCGTCCCCGTCTTCTCCCGCAACATGGGCAACGGCACGGGCTTCGCCGTCTGGGCTTCCGGTTCGACGACCAACGCGTACGAGCGCGTTCCGCTCCCGCTCGAAGCCAATCCGTTCCGGGTGGGGGAGAACGTGGTGACGGCGATCGTGAAGCAGGTGTCCGCCAACTCGGATGATCTCACCTTCGCGCTCTCGCTGGAGGTGGAGCAGCTCTCGGGCCCGGTGCCGGACACGCTGGTGCTCACCGCGCCCAACGCAGGGGAGATCTTCCTGCCGGGCGCTTCCACGTCCATCACCTGGTCCAGCACCGGCACCATGGCGAGCGTGGACCTGGCGCTCTCCACGGACAATGGCGTGAGCTGGACGCCCATCGCCTCCGGCGTGCCCAACACCGGCGTGCACGCGTGGATGGTGCCGCAGGTGAGCACCTCCCAGGCGCTGGTGCGCGTGTCGCGCGCTGGTGAGCCCGCGCTGTCGGACGTGAGCAACGCTCCCTTCACCATCAGCCAGCAGACGGTGAGCACTCCCATCTCCTTCCGGTCCGTGTGGAAGTACGAGGACAGCGGGGTGGATCCGGGCATGCACTGGAACATGCCGGACTTCGATGACTCGGCGTGGAAGTCCGGCGCGGGCCAGCTCGGGTACGGCGACGGCGACGAGGCCACGGTGCTCACCCGGGGCGCCGTGTCCCAGCCCAGCGTCTACTTCCGCAAGAAGATCCTCGTGAACGGCGCCGTCACCGAGGCCAGCCTGCGTGTCCTCTTCGACGACGGTGTGGCGGTGTTCGTCAACGGCACGCAGGTGTTCACCCGGAACGTGGGCAAGGGCCTCGCCCACGACAGGTACGCGAGCGCCGGCACGGAGAACGAGCTCGTCGCCGATTCCATCCCCGCCGGAGTGTTCGTCCAGGGGGAGAATACCCTCGCGGTGGTGGTCAAGCAGACAGGCGCGACCTCGCCGGATCTATCGTTCGACCTCGAACTGCGGCTCGGCATCGTCACCGGACAGTGAACCGGCGGGCGGGCGCACGACTCACCGGGCTGGCGCGTCCGCTCACAACGCGTTAGGTGAGGGGGCTGGATTCCGCCCATGACGCCGAGCCCCCCTTCCTCGCCGCCCCTGACGATCCGCCATGACGAGGTCCACCTCTGGGTGGTGGAGCCGGAGCGTGTGACCGATCCCCGGTTGCTCGGGGCCTACCTGGCGCTGCTCGACGAGAACGAGCGGGCGCGGCGCCTGCGCTTCCGCTTCGAGAAGCACCAGCACCAGTTCCTGGTGTCGCACGCGCTGGTGCGCGTCACCCTGTCACGCTACGCGCCGGTGCCGCCCCAGGCCTGGCGCTTCGCCACCAACGCGTACGGGCGCCCGGACCTCACCGGCGCGGCCCCGCTCGGGCTGCGCTTCAACCTCTCGCACACGGACGGCATGGCGGTGTGCGCGGTGGCGCTCGACACGGACGTGGGCGCGGACGTGGAGGACTCCGGGCGCCAGGGTCAGACCGTGGAGCTGGCCGATTCCTTCTTCGCTCCCTCGGAGGTGGCGGCCCTGCGCGCGCTGCCCCCCGAGCGCCAGCATGAGCGCTTCTTCGCGTACTGGACGCTGAAGGAGTCCTACATCAAGGCGCGTGGCATGGGGCTGAGCCTGCCGTTGGATCGGTTCGCCTTCCATCTGGAGCCGGGGCAGCCCCCGCGCATCTCGTTCGATTCGCGGCTGGCGGACGAGCCCGGCGCATGGCGCTTCGTGCAGCTCCAGCTCTCGGAGCGGCACCCGGCGGCGGTGGCGGTGCGCCGGGCCTGGAGCCTGCCCCTGACGGTGCGGTGCCAGCGGACCGTGCCGCTGGCGGGCGATGAGCCGCCCTGGTTCGTCACCGCCGGCTAGCGGCCCACCTCGGGGCACCAGCGGATCAGCTCCTCGCGCAGCGCCGCCAGCAGCGGCTCGCGGGCCGTGCGCAGGAAGAAGTGCTTGCCGGGGAAACGGCGCAGCCGGATGTCTCCCGTCGTCAGCTCGCCCCAGCCGTCGAAGCCCTCCTGGGTGACGTGAGGATCCTCCTCGCCCGACCAGGCCGAGATGGGGCAGCTCACCTTCGTGGCGGGCAGCACGCTGTCGGCGATGGCGAAGTCGGCGCGCAGCGACGGTAGCACCATCTCCAGCAGCTCCTTGTGAGCGAAGAGCTCGGGGGGCGTGCCCTCGTAGCTGCGCAGCAGCTCGATGAACTTCGCGTCATCGAGCTCGTCCCGGGACGGACGGTCGCGGTGGGGCGCGCCGGCGGCGGCCATGACCAGCCCGAGCGGCAGGCGGGCGCCACGGGCCTGCCAGCGCTGCGTGAGCGCCAGCGCGATCCGCGTGCCCATGCTGTAGCCGAAGAAGACGAAGGGCTTGTCCAGCAGTGGCGACAGGGCCGGCTCCAGCGCATCCAGCAGGGTGGGGATCTGCCGGAAGGGCTGCTCCAGGATGCGCCGCTCGCGGCCCGGCAGCTGCACGGCGCACACCTCCACACTCGCCGGGAGCGCCGCGCCCCAGTTGTTGTAGATGGAGGCGCCTCCTCCCGCGTACGGGAAGCAGAACACCCTCAGGCGGGCGTGGGGATTGGGCTGGCGAAGGGGAAACCAGGGATTCACGGGCGGGTTGGACGGTCGCATCATCTTTTTCGAACCTGGAGGCCTCCCATATCAGGGAATCCCGTCGTTGGGGGCCTCTGGATGCCCGGCATGGAGCGGCGGAGGGGTCTCCGCACCTTCTGTGCCGGGGTAGGTCCGGTGTGTGTGGCAGCGGACGTGAGCCGGGACCTCCGGCATGCCGAGCGTGTGCTGTTGGACGGATCGATCCGGGGCTGGACGGGGGAGCCGCTCGTCTGTGCGCCCGCTTGTCGGTATCCGTCTTCTCATCATGAAAGATGAAGGGAGCGCACCTGGGGTGGAAGAGGGAACTCCGGCCCCGTCGGATCTGCCCTACCGTGAGTTGTTCCTGTCCGTCGTCGAGGAACTGCCGGACGCGGTCTTCACCAAGGATCTGCAGGGGCGCTACACCTTCATCAATGGCGCGGGGGCGAGCTACCTTGGCCTGCCCGTGGAGCGGATCCTCGGCCGCAAGGACGGCGAGCTGATATCCGCCGAGGAGGCGCAGCGCACGCTGGAGTTCGATCGGCAGACGCTGCTGGCGGGGCGCACGATCCATGCGGAGATGCACGAGCACATGGCGGGAGTGCCTCGCGAGTGGCTGTCCACGAAGGGGGTGCTCCGCCGGCCTGACGGGCAGGTGGTGGGGCTGTTCGGCATCGCGAGGGATCTGTCGACCCACCGGCGCAACGAGGCGGCCCAGCGCCAGAGCGAGGCGCTCTTCCGGGCGGCGGCCAGCAGCAGCTTCGACGCGTTCTTCATCGTCCGGGGCGAGCAGGAGCACCTGCGGCTGCTGCGCATCAACGCCCACGCCGAGTCCCTGCTGGGTTGCGAGGCACGCCAGGCCGAGGGACGCCCGCTGTCCGACTTCCCGCACGCGGCCTTTCTCGCGACCCGGGCGCTGTGCGAGCAGATCTGGCGGACCGGCCGGCCCCATGACGACGAGGTGGAGCAGGTGCGGCCGGGACAGGGCCGGCGCTGGTTCCGCCGCCAGCTGAGCGCGGTGGGCGACTGCATGGCCATCACCCTGCGCGACATCACCGAGCAGCGCGAGAACGAGCTGCGCCTGCGGCTCAACGAGCGCATGGCCTCCATCGGGATGCTCGCCGCGGGGGTGGCGCACGAGATCAACAACCCGCTGGCGTTCGTCTCCAGCAACCTGGGCTTCCTCGCCACCGAGCTGCGCCGGCTGGCGCTGCCGGAGGAGGATCAGCGCGAGCTGCTGGAGGCGCTCACCGAGGCGCGCGAGGGCACCGAGCGCATGCGGCTCATCGTGGAGAGCCTCCGGGCGCTCTCGAGGGGAGATCAGACGACCACGCACCCGTTGGATCTGCACGAGGTGCTGGAGAACTCGGTGCACCTGGCCTGGGGCCGGCTGCGCAGCCGGGGGCGGCTGGTGCGTGATTATGGGGAACTGCCCCAGGTGCTTGGCAACTCCGTGCAGCTGGCGCAGGTCTTCACCAACCTGCTCATCAACGCGGCGCAGGCGCTGCCCAGGTCGGGCGGGGAGATCCGGCTGGTGACGCGCATGCAGGGCACCACCCAGGCGGTGGTGGAGGTGCACGACAACGGCTGTGGCATCCCCGCCGAGAACCTCGAGCGCGTCTTCGAGCCCTTCTTCACCACCAAGCCGGTGGGCGAGGGCACGGGCCTGGGGTTGTCCATCAGCCACGACATCATCCGCGGGCTCGGAGGCAGCATGTCCGTGGACAGCGTCGTGGGGGAGGGGAGCACCTTCCGCGTCTTCCTGTCCGTGGTGGACGAGGCGCGCGACGAGGAGACGCGTCCCGAGGATGGCTCCCGCTTCCAGCATTCCGCGGCCTAGAAGCGCATCCAGCGCGAGGGGGCCGGGGCGTCGGGATGGGACGAGGCACCCTGGGCGGGAGCCCGGGGAGGGGGCAGGCGGGGCGGTTGGAGTGTTCGGAGTCCGCCCGTCAGCCCCTTGGACGCATCGTCGTCGTTGCTTCCTGGGAAGCGGTTGCGCTAGATAGCCCTCACATCTCCTGGTCCCGTAGCTCAGTTGGATAGAGCGGCGGTTTCCTAAACCGCAGGCCGCTGGTTCGATTCCAGCCGGGGCCACTCGCCCTGCTTTCCAAGTCCGGGGAAGCAGGGCTTTTTTCTGTCTGGTGGCGTTCAGCGGCGTTCAGGAATGTTCGCCCGATTTGGTATCCGTTTGGTACTAGGTCCGCCCCTCCTGACGCGCTGTCCTGGTCGCGCCTCGAATCACCCGAGCAGCCAGGGGCTCCACGGAAGCCCGTGGGAGCCCCCTCCGTAGCGTGTGCCCTGGCGAGGTGTGGCCGGGGGAGCGATCGGCGTTCACCGGTTCGTGAGGCGGGTGGCTGGCCCCGAAGCTTTGAGGGGCGCCTGGCTAGCGTTCGGATACCCGCAACCGAACAGGAGTCCCATGAGCACCATCTTCTACACCAGTTTCCCCGGGTTCCTCGGTGTCGAGCTGCTGCCCCGGGTGTTGCGCCGGTCGCCCGACGACACCGCCACCTGCCTGGTGCAACCCAAGTTCGCCGGATTGGCCCGCCGTCGGGTCGACGAGCTGGTGGCCGCCGACGTGTCGCTCGCGGGGCGCATCCATTTATGATTCGTGCGGCCGAGGAGGACGCTATCCGGGTCGCACGGGCTCGCTCGTCACGCTGAGTCGCGCTCCCGTTCAGTTTTCCTCCGTCCGAGCTGTCGCCTGCAACTCGTCCTACGCATCTGCGCCCACGCAGCTGGCCCGAGGGCACAAAGAAGCGGCAGGATGTTGGCGGGCATGACGAAGCGCCGGAATTTGGACCGGAAGTCGTCGTAGCGCGAGCCACACTCACTACGTCGAACCAAGCCTCATGAGGACTTCGGCAACTCCACCCGGGTGATGCTGGTTCTCGTTGATCATGGTGTGGAAGCCACACTTCTCGAGGACGCGGATCGAGGCGAGGTTGTGGAGAGCGACCCACGCATGAAGCGGCCGGGCGGGCTCGAGCAGGAGAAACTCAGAGAGGGCCCGAGTGGCGATGCCTTTGCCCCAATGCTCGCGACCAATCCAATAGCCGACGAGGCGCTTGGCATCCTGTTCCCAACTGCCGATGTTCCCAACGACCACGCGGCCCATGACGATGGTGCGGGTGACGTTTTCAGGGCGGAGAACCTTTGTGCGCCAGTGGGTCATGAACGCGTCGCGCTCCCGCGATGGAAATGCGGCCATGCGCAGCGCTTCTGGGTCGCGCTGGTGTTCGAAGAAGATGGGAAGGTCCAGGCCGCGAGCGGACTCCTGGCCGCTCAGGTCGAGCAGCATTTGCGAGGCAGTGACGAAGAGCGTGGAGTGTCCCTTGAGCGACGTCGGCGGCGCCTGAAGGTTCTGGCGTTCCTTATCTCGCCAGCGCCTGTGCCTGCTCGAGGTCCACACTGAAGAGACGCGCCGGCAGGCTGACCGAGGCACCGCAGGCCAGCGTGACGCTGCGGCCATCCCGCAGTCCCAGCACGGTCTTGCCCTGTTCCCGGCAAGCCTTGACCGAGGCCTTGACCGCGTTGGCGTTATCGAACAACGGCAAGCCTTCCGCGCCGGTCACCACCATGTCTGCGCGCAGCACGCCGCACGTCGGCCCGGAGGCAATGCGCGCCGCCGCTGCTTCATGATACATGCTGACGGAACCGTTGCAGTCGGCGCGCATCAGCAGGGCGAGGTGGCGGAAGGCCATCGGCTTGACCAGGGCCTGGGTCCATTCCGTGGTCGGGCGCAGCAGGGAATCGGGCTGGCGGGCATGGTCCAGCAGCACGCTCTCCAGGGTCTCGCTGCCGGCAAGGCGGGGCAGCCAGCGCGGCTCGCAAGCCTGCGCGCCGCCGCATTCGAGCTCGCGGGCGAAATCGGTGCGCTCGCCCTGCTTGCCCTTGCGGTGGTAATCGCGCACCCGCAGCAGGGGCGTCGTGGACACCAGCTTCGACGACAAGCCGATCGCGTAGAAGGTCAGGCCGCAGTCATAAGGATTGCGGCCCCAGCCGCGGTTGCGCATACCCTTCCAGGACTTGCCGTCGGCCGCGAGGAGGCAGCTGTTGACAGCTTTTTCCAGTTCGTCCCTGAGGCCGGCGCGATCGAACCAGCCGAGTCGCGCGGCGGTCACCACGCGCAGGAACTCGGCGCCGCCTTCGCCGATGGTCGCCTCGTCTTCCTTCCAGCTGTCGTTCCAGTCCGTGGGCTGGGTGAGGTGGGCCATCTCGTGCGTCACGAAGGAATGCAGCAGCGTTTCCTGTTCAGGGCCGGGCGCGGGCGGGAAGGCCAGGCGCATCACCGTGCGGTTGGCAACATCGCCCCAATAGGTGAGCGAGTGGTCGGAAGGCGTGGCGACGATGAAGGGCCTGGAGAAGGGCAGGCCGGGCAGTTCCGCCTTGAGCAGCCCTTCGATGCTGTCCAGCGTGGTGTTCAGGACGGCCAGGGTCTGCGGTCCGAAGCTGGCGCTGGCGTGGACCCGGGGCACCGCGCCAGGCGTGAAGGCCTGCTGGATCAGGACGGTCGGCATCGCATCGCCGCCGCCCGCGGCCGCGCTGCGTGCCCCTTGCTGCGCCGTGATTACGCCGTCGACAACGACCGTCCCGCCGGGCACGGAGAATGTCCAGTCGACCGGGCCGCAGGAGTCCGTGATGGCATAGGCGCTGGTGTGCACGTACAGACCCCGCTCGACCGGATAGGCCCAGGGATAGACACGGTCCGCGCTGCGGTTGGTGGCGGGTACGCGCAGGCGCAGCGTGCTGCAGGAAGCGTTCTTGCGGCGGATCTGCCGGCCGTCGAACACGGTGCACTCGTCGGCGGCGGTCCAGTCGCTGCGCAGGCTGGCGATGGTCTCGGCCCGCATGCCGTCGTTGCGGAAGTCCAGCGCCGCGCAGGAGGGCGGGATCTGGTAGCTGACCTCGAGCGCGGCCGGGTCGCGCATCATGATGGTTGCGCGAACTGTTGCAGATGCGGGCGCAGGTGCGGGCGCGACAGTCTGGGCAATGCATGCCGGCGCGCAGGCCAGCAGCAGGACGGACAAGGACAGCTTCAAGAGGCCTCCTGGGCATCAGCGAAACCGACATGCTAGCTTAACAATATTCGCATGCCCGGCAGGTCCGGCATCGTGAACTGGTAGCCCTCCGGGTGCGTCTCCCGGTACTCCTGCCACAACAGCAGCTTGGTGACGCCCTTCCTCCTGAGCTCCGCGTGCACATGCGCCCAGTCCGGCTTGGGCCGACTCGCCACCACCTTGCCCTCGTCCGCGAACAACAACGCCGTGAGCGCCGCATCATCGTCGAGCTCCGGCGGCAGCGGCCAGCTCGTCAGCTTCGCCGCCTGCGCCCGGTACAGGTAGCGATTCACCGTGCCCACGCTCCGGGCAATCTCCCGCACCGACAGCTTCAGCTCCAACCTCTGCCTCAACAACTCTCCCAGCTTGCGCATGGACAGCCTCTCTGCCGCCATCAAGTCCTCCTTTGGGGAGGTCAGAGGTGGCGGCTCGTCCAGCACCGTCAACGCTCCACTGGGTTTCCCCTTCCTGGGCCTACCTTCCGGGTGCATTCCACTTGCCCGGAATCGGTGTTCCACATGGTCCGTCCGGTGCACGCATCCTCGGCCCCTCCGCTCCAGCCCTCACCCTCAACATGGCCTCTATCCCGTCCATACTCAGGAGCCATGCGGAGACGCTCGCGGGCATTGACGTGGCCTTCGCTGCCTTCGCGCACGGGCTCGCGGACTACGGCGCGCGCAAGGGGCGCTGAGGCCTCTGCGTGGTGGGCGGCAGGACGGGACCCTCAGCACATTCCTGGCCCTGACGGCCGCCGGGGCTACCCGCCCGTGCCAAGAGCCAGCGAGGAGATGCTCGCGATGAAGGGCGCGAACACGGCGAGACCCTGCTGGAGATCCTGGAGCACGGAGCCTTGCAGGCCGAGCTGGTTGCGGACGGCCTGCTCCTCGAATCCGTCCGCAGCTTCTCCGAGGCGCTCCGGAACAAGCGCAGCGCACGCGGATAATCCTTCCTCTTGTAGAAGTGCACCTCGATCGTCGTGATGATGTTCACCAACGGAGCCCCCTGCCCAGTCCACAACGGACACACCGCATCCCCCCACAGGAGCAGGTCGGCCCCCATCGCCTCCCCGATGGCGAGTGCCGCCGTCGTGTCCTGGATGACGCACCTCAGGCGGTACACCTCCAGATTCTTCGCTACCCGCGCCAGCTCGCCCTCCTCCTTCCCCTCCAGGGCCACGCGGACCATGTAGTCCCTCAGCAACCGGTCCACAGCATCGGCCGCCGTGCGCCCGAACGCAGCGCGAGCGCAGCAAGGACCTGCCCCAGGTGTCCAAGGACCTGGACCTGACGCAGCGGTGTGCGCCCGCGCTGGTTTCATGCTGCGGCTATTTCGTCTTCTCGCTCTTCGTGCCCTTCTCGCCCTTCGTGCCCTTCTCACCCTTCGTGCCCTTCTCGTCGGGCGGCGGCTTCAGCTTCTTCACCTGGGCAGCCGCTTTCAGGCCTTCCTCGCTTGGTTTCGGACTCTGGAAGACCTGGGCTGTGCTGCTGGTGGGCATCTCGCACTTGACGTTGAACGTCGTGCCCCAAGCCTGGAAGGTGACGCTGCCGGTGAAGTTCGAGTCACGTTTGAGGGTGGGGTTACAGGGCACCTGGCTCGAGCCCAACGCGGCACTGATCTGCATGGTGTACTCCGCGCCATTGGCGAAGGACTCGAGCGATATGCAATCGGTCTGGCCAACGGAAATGCTGTCGGTCCAACCGGTCGCGACGTCGCCCGAGACGACCCGCGCCCAACCGGCGTAACCAGCGCCCACCAGTAGGCTGATGCAGGCCTCCTTCTGCGCTCGTGCGGGAGACGGGATGAGCGCGAGCCCGAGCAACAGGGCCCCGAAAACGAGCTGGAGCCCTCGAATACCTTGCTTCGATGAGACAGAAGACATGAGTGTGACTCTCCTTGTGCGGATGAATCCACAGCCAGTCTATCTACCCCTGCGGCAGCTCCTTCCGACATCGTCGGTAGTCTCGCGCTGTTGCAAGTCGCACTTTGAATGCTGTCATTGCGCGGTGCCTGTCACACGCATCACCCCCGAGGCCGAAATGGCATGTGGAGACGCCCTTGAGCTCTGCCGAGAGACTTGGTGCTAACGTATCCGCTCAGTGGATTGGTGCGGCGAGGCGATGTAGATGTGATAACGAGCGCGCCGCCAGCCTGGCCGGGAGGAGCGGCGTTCAGGTCGCAGCGGGTAGCTTCTCGCTGGTGCGGCCAAACCGCTGGCGCATCGCCTTGCGCAGGCGCAACTCCAACTCGGTGTTGGGTAGGAGGGATTGGGGCACTGTTAAGGGCAGCGGGCGGGCGCCCGAGGGGCGGAGGAGGGTTGCTGACGGGTGCCGCCTGGGCTGCGCGCAAGCCGGTCCCTGGCCGCCACCGGGGACCTGGCTGGTGGACACCACTGGGAAGCTGTCCGCCGTGGCGGTGGTCACGGTGAACCAGTGGGCCCGGGAGGTGGACGCGGTGGGGGCCGGGCAGCTCTTCGTGGTGGTGGACTCGACGGACGAGCGCCACCCACGGGCCTTCGCCAACGAGCTCTTCCTCGCGTGGAGCATCGGCCACGCCGGGCGCGACGGCGGGGTGTTGCTGCTCATCGCCCGGAAGGACCGGGCGGCGGGCTGCTGTAGCAATCTGACGCCTTCCGCGCTCCCTTGGCCTGCTAGCCGAGAACCAGGGGGCTCTTCTCAGCCGGGCCGTCGCGTCACATCGGGTCGCAGCCATGTCCATCCAGTTGGCCTCGGAATGCGCTGGGCCGATCCCGCGAACAAGCCACACTGACGGATGGTGTCTGTATGCAAGAAGCCATGATCATCGGAGATGGGGTTGACGGACGGGACGCTCCGGGGGTGCTGGACGCGGTCCCCGCGGGAGTGCTCGAGAAGCTGACGGAGTGGGTGGAGACGTTCGACCCTTCCGCCCGGCTCCAGATTCCACAGCACCTGGTCCACAAGAGAGATCCACGCAACGTCTTCATTGCCCGACTCGAACGCGTCTCGGAGGCACGGCCAGACGAGCTCGCGGCGCAGCTCATCTTCGACCCGACCCACCCGTACCACTTCGAGCACCCGCAGGACCACGTCCCGGGGATGATGCTCATGGAGGCAGGTCGGCAGCTCGGGCTGGCGGTGACGCACCTGTTCTACGGGGTACCGCTGGACGCCATGTTCGTGCTCAACGACGTGAATGCCCGCTTCCGCCGTTTCGCGGAGCTGGGCGAGCCCGTCTTCGTGTACTCGGCCGTGCGCGAGAAGGTGTACCGGCGGGGGCGCCTCATGTCGATGCGCCAGGCGGGGCTCTTCATCCAGCGGGGCGAGCTCCTCGGCTCGATGGAGGGGAGCTGGAGCGTGTACGACCGGCGGACCCTGGAGCGGCTCCGGCGCCGGCTGCGGCCGGAGGATGGGCCGGCCGCTTCCCTCCCGATGACGGCCCCCGCCGCGGAGTGAAGCCCATGACGAAGCGCTATGTGGTGGTGGGGGGCGGAGTATCCGGCATCGCCGCGGCACACTATCTCCGGCAGGAAGGGGCCGAGGTGGAGCTCGTCGAGCAGGAGGACACGCTGGGCGGGCGCGTGGCGCCAGCGCTGCTCGACGGCCAGCCCATCGAGCTGGGGGGCAAGAACATCGGCCGGCGCTACCACCTCTTCCGCGAGTTCGCGCGGAAGATGGGGGAGACGGACTTCGAGCCATTCGGCATCAACTCCTCGCGCGTGCGGCCCAACGGCCGGTTGATGACCGTGGACAGCTCGCGCCGGTGGAGCAGTGTGCGGGAGCTGATGCGGGCCGGTCCTCCCTCGGACCTGCTCCGCTTCGCCACGCTCTGCGCGCGCGCGGTCTCTCTCCCGGAGAATGGCTACCTGGGCTCCGTCCGCTTCGATGTCCTCGGCGAGCGCCGGGATGATCGCCCGCTGAGCGCGTACTTCAGCGAGGCCTTCAGCGAGGCCGTGCTCCGCCCCATGGTGGTCCGGATGAATGGCGCCGAGCCGGACGAGGTCTTCCCCGGCAACGTTGGCACCAACCTCCGGATGCTGCTGGACACGTACGAGCAGCCGAAGCGCGGCATGCGGGCCCTCTTCGATCGCTTCGCGAAGACTGTGCGGGTGACGCGAGGCACTCGCGCCCGAGGGCTGGTGGTGCGGGGCGGGCGCGTAGCGGCCCTGGAGCTGGAGGGGCCTGGGGGCGCCCGCGAGGAGCGCACGTGTGATGGGGTGGTGCTCGCCATGCCCGCGCACACCAGCGCCGCGCTGCTGGCTCCGCACGAGCCGGGTCTGGCCCAGGCTCTCGGCCACGTGCGCTACTTCCCGGTGCTGGTGGTGGTGGCCCGGTACGCGCGGGAGGTCTTCTCCCACTCCACCCGCGCGCTCGTCTTCGGCCCGGAGCACCCGCTGAGCAACGCGGGGGCATACGGCATCAACGCCCTGGACGTGGTGCGCTACACGTTCAGCGGGCGCACCGCACGCCGGGCCCTGGAGGCCGGGGCGGACGCGGAGGCGCTGCTGCGCGCGGGGGAGGAGCTGCTCGGCCGCCACTTCCCCGTCCACCCCGCCGAGCGGGTGGCCTACGTCGCGCGGCGCTTCGAGCCGGGATTGTGCGCCTACTCGCCCCACCATGCCCGCCTGCGGCGCGAGCTGGATGCTGGCCTGGGGAGGCTCCGCGGCCTCCAGCTCGCCGGGGACTACCTGCGGGGCTCCTCCATCGAGGCCTGCTTCCGCGCGGCGAAGGAATCCGCGGGGCGGATGCTGAGGAGCCAGTGAGCTGCGCTGGCGCCCCACCTGACGAGTGCAAGCAAAGGAGAGGACGGATGCGGAAATACTATCTGGGGCCGGAGGCCAGCCATGAAGTGCCGTTCAAGAAGCTCCTGGCGATCTCCCACTACATCATGCCCAACTTCGCCACGATGGATTGGGATCGGGTCTCGCGCGAGCAGGTGGACGAGAACCTGCGCTCGCTGCGGGACCCGGGGGGGGCGCTGAACGACGAGCTGATGATGTACATCCACGTGCCGTACTGTCAGTCGTTCTGCCATTACTGCAACTTCAACAAGAACCACTATCCCTGGCAGGACGAGGAGCGGCTACAGCGATACACGGACTACCTCCTCAAGGAGATCGACTACTACCTGTCGCTCCCCTACGTGCAGGCGCGGAGGTTCACGGCCATCTACATTGGGGGGGGAAGCCCCTCCACGCTCCCGGTCTCGGCGGTGGAGCGGCTGTTCGGGCACCTGGCGAAGGTCGTGCCGGGGTTCGACACCATCGAGAAGACTTTCACGGGCGAGCCGCGCACGCTGCGCAAGCCGGACCTGCTGAAGGTCATCCACGACTACGGCTTCGACCGCGTGACGTTCGGCATCGAGACGCTCAACCCGGAGATCCACAAGAAGATAGGCCGGTGGGACTCTCCGAGCGACGTGGACGCGGTGTTCGAGGGGCTGGAGAAGCTGGGGTACAAGGGCGACCGCTGCGTCGACCTCATGTATGACCTGCCGGGGCAGTCGCTGGTGGGCTTCCAGGAGGAGCTGGCGACGCTGGTGGCGCACTACCGGCCGGACGAGATCGACGCATTCGGGACGGTGTACCTGCCGTACCGGCCGCTGCACAAGCTCATCCTCGACGGGCGGGTGCCACAGCCGGGGAGCATCTGGCAGCTCCTGCGGATGCGCGAGCACCTGTATGACTACCTGCTGGAGAACGGCTACCACAACACCATCGCCGAGACGTACTCGCGCAAGCCCCAGCGCAGCATGTACCAGACGGCGCACTGCGCGCGGCAGGACATCATCGGCATCGGCTGCGCGGCGCGCGGCAACATCAAGGACATGGTGTCCATCAACCCGGACAAGGTCGATGTCTGGATGAACAACATCGACCAGTACGGGGCGTCCACGCAGACGCTGCAGAGCATCGGACGGGGCGGAGTGCTGGACCGGATCATGGTGATGTTCCCGCGTTACAAGGAACTCTCCAAGGAGCTGCTCGCCCGCTACTCGGACGTGGAGCACTTCGAGCAGGTGGAGGACGTCCTGCGCTCGCACATCGAGGTGGGGTGCGTGGAGGAGCAGGAGGACCGGTACGTCGTCAACAAGCTGGGCGTCATCTGGCACGGCAACCTGCAGACGGACTACATGGAGCGTTCGCTGAACCTGCAGGGGAAGGTCCTCCTGAAGGTCATCTCGGAGAAGGAGAGCCACTTCGATCGAGAGGATCGCTTCAAGGTGAACAAGGCGACCCGGTTCATCGCGAAGCACATCGACAAGTACCCGAAGCTGATGAAGTAGCCAGGGAAGGGGGGGCTCGATGGTCGACGTGGTGCGCAGGAGCGAGGTCGTGCCGGTGGAGGATGGTACGCGGCTGGAACTGGAGATCTTCGAGCAGGAGGAGGGAAGGGGGGCACCGGTCCTCCTGTGCCTGCCGGCGATGGGAGTCCCAGCGCGGTACTACGAGCCGTTCGCGCTCGAGCTGCACCGGCGGGGTTTCCACGTCGTCACGAGTGACCTGCGCGGGCACGGGGCGAGTTCCGTACGCGTGGGCCGGGGGACGGACTTCGGCTACTACGAGATGGTGGCGCGGGACCTGGGGGCGGTGGTGCGGGCGGTGCGCGCGGCCTTCCAGGACAGCCCCCTGTTCCTGGTGGGGCACAGCCTGGGCGGGCAGCTCGGCTCGCTCTACCTGGGCCTGGAGGGCGAGGGAGTACGAGGGCTCGTCCTCGTGGCGGCCTCTTCGGTGTACTACCGGAACTACGGGGCACTGGGCGGTGTGAAGGTGCTGCTCGGCACGCAGCTCGCGGCGGTCATCGCCGCGGTGTGGGGGTACTTCCCAGGGCGGAGGCTGCGGTTCGCGGATAACGAGTCGGTCCGGGTGATACAGGACTGGGCGCGCCAGGCGAGAAGGGGGCGCTACGTGCTCTCCGGGGCCGCGCAGGACTTCGAGGCGCTGCTCGCCCGGGTGGAGCGGCCGGTGCTGGCCATCTCCGTGGATGGGGATTCGCTGGCGCCACCGGCAGCGGTGGAGCATCTGTCCGGGAAGATGCCGCGGGCCCGGGTGGTGCGGTGGCACTTCACGCAGTCCGATGCCGGGGGGGCGCACTTGGATCACTTCCGCTGGGTACGCCACGGTGCGCCCGTGGCGGCGCGTATCGCGGGGTGGGTGGGGGAGGTGCTCGCGGGGGAGGCAGGCGCCGGCCAGGACCCGCGGACGGAGGGCCGGCCATGAGCGACACGGCCCCGGCGCTTCCACGCCTGCCGCGCGAGCTGTACACCCCGTCACTCGTGGGCGCGGCCAGCTGCATCGGCTACGCGGTGGGGCTGTTCGTCGTTCCCGCGTGGCTGGCCGTGAAGCTCGTATCGAGCCCGGTGGCGCTGGCCCTGCGCATCCCCGGCGTGCTGGCCCTCCTGCTCGTGGCGCAGCAGGGGATCCACCTGCTGGGGTGGGTGGGACATGAGGGGTTCCACTTCAACCTGCACCGCAACCGGTACATCAGTGCCCTGCTGGGCATCTTCTTCTCCTCGATGGTGCTGTCCTTCTTCCAGGTGGGCGTGGGGCCGACGCACTGGGTGCACCACCGGTACACCAACCGGCCCGAGGATCCGGATTGGCGCATCTTCTCGCGCTACCAGACGCTGGGGCGGCGGCTCCTCCTGGGGCGGGCTCGGGCGAACCGCGTCTTCCTGCGGAACCTGCTCGAGGTGGCCCTCGGCCGGGAGCTGGACTTCCCCCACGTCGTGCCGTTCCGGCCCGCGGAGCTACGGGCACTCGCGTGGGTGAACATCGCCTGCGCTCTGCTGTGGTTGTCGGTGTACGTGACCATCACCGTGCGGAGCCCGCTGGCGGGGCTGGTGGGCATCCTGCTGCCGCACGTGCTGGGGTTCTTCTTCAGCGGCCCAAGGCCCTACGTGGAGCACGCGGGGACGGGGGTGGGACAGGGCCGGGATGCCCGCACGTGCTCCTCGAAGTTCATGACGGTGCTCTTCATGGGAAACAACTTCCACCTGGAGCACCACCTCTATCCCGCCATCCCCTGCTACCGCCTGCCCTCGGTCCATCGCTACCTGGCCGAACAGGGCTTCTTCGAGCGGGAGGGCATCCCCATCGAGACCACGGTGCGCGGCGCCTATGCACATGCGACGGGGCGCTCGCGTTACACGTCGTATGTGTAATCATCACCAGGCCCCGCCTGCTCACTCCCGGGCCGCTGACGACGACAGGGTCCGCACGCCGGTGACGGCGGCCCCGGAGACGAGTGCCGCCAGCACCAGCAGCCCGACCATCGGTGACATCGGCAGGGAGGCGCTCGACGGCCTGGGCTGGTAGCGGGGCATCTGCTCGAAGTCGGCCATCTGGAACGGCCGTTCATGGAACATGTACGGGTAGTAGAAGTCACGAAGCCGCGTGTGAAATTGTTCGATGCTGCGCTGGTACGCCAGATGCGCCCACAGGTCGCTGTCCGCGGTCCTGTGGAGGATGGTCTGCACGGCGGCCGCCGGTAGGAACCAGCCGAGCCGGGCGGTCCACACCTCGCGGGCCGTCAGGCTCCGGCGGTATTCCGTGACCTCGGTTGCGACCCCGTCATCGCCCACCTCGTGCATGGCGTAGTACCACTTCCAATGGAAGCGACCGGGTACCGGCGGCGTGTCGCG
This sequence comes from Archangium lipolyticum, assembly GCF_024623785.1. Lineage (NCBI taxonomy): Bacteria > Pseudomonadati > Myxococcota > Myxococcia > Myxococcales > Archangiaceae > Archangium > Archangium lipolyticum. Next base: position 151,378 of record NZ_JANKBZ010000022.1, on the reverse strand, counting down.
CCACTCCGGATGTTTGGCGAAGAAGGGACGGAAGGTCTCCTCCTTGGGGATGTCCCAGGCGCGGTGCACCAGCTCGCGCTGGGCCAGGGTCAGGTCGATGCCCTTGGCCACGGGGATGGCACGGGAGATCACTGCGTTGGCCAGCGCGGGCGCCAGCAGGGTCAGCACGATCCAACATCCGACCAGCGCGGCGCCGTTGGCCGCCGAGCTCCGGCCCCAGGTGGTGACACGAAGCGCCAGCCCCAACCAGAACGCCACATAGAGCGCCGTCGCCAGGGCGATCGCGAAGGTCCCCGCCACCGGGGCCCTGGTGAGCGCGGCGCCGATCACGAACGGCACGAGCAGGGCGCCCAGGACCAGCAGATAGCGCAGGGCACTGCGACGCATCCACACCCCACGACCGGACGCCGGCAAGGAGACCAGAAGCCGGAGCCGCCCCGCCTCACGTTCGCCCGACACCAAGTCGTGCATCAGGGCGATGATGATCAACGGAGCCAGGTAGATCAGCACGAAGGCGAAGTCGAAGGCGCCTGGAAGCGCGAGCTCCGGGTTCAAGGTCTCGGATTCGTAGAGCTGTGACTGCAGGCCCAGCAGCCGCACCCGCAGGACATAGGGCTGCACATCCCGCTGGCCAAGTGCGGCGAAGGCCAGGGGCGACGGCGGGTCCGAGGTGAGATGGAAGGTGTAGTAGGCAGCGGAGCCCGCGTTGCCGTCGGGCTTGCCATGATCCTTGGCCACCGAGGCCAGATCCATCCGCTGAGCGGCTTCCACCCGGTCGATGACGGCCTCCTGCCGAGCGGTCGCCGCGAGGCCCGCCGCCACCGACAGGGCGGACAGGATGAAGAGCAGCAGGAGCGCGCCCACACTCAACGGTGCCCGGAACAGCAATCTGAAATCAGCTTTCCAGGCACTCATCGCGCGGCCTCCTCCAGACGACGGGCCGCCAGACCGCAACCCACGAGAAAGACCGCCAGCCAGCAGACCAGAACCAGAAGGTTGGCCCGGATCCGTTCGCTCGCGAGCTGGAGCACGTCCGGCGCCCGATAGGTGAAGCTCGGCAACGTCTTCCAATGATCGGCGGATATCCGGGGGTCCTCTCCGGCGTTCCGGTTGGGGATCTTCATCACCTGCATGAGGTTCAGCGCCTGGACGAAGCGATAGCGGTGTTGCTCCACCTGCTCGAGGAAGTCCTGGTGGCTCTCGGTGTCGGTGGCGGCCAGGCTCATGGAGAGCTGGCGCACGGCGATGAGCGGGCTGAGGACACCGAACTGGCGCACGAGCCGGTTCTGCTCGGCCTCTCTTGCGAAGGCTTCCCGCGCGTAGCGGTCGAACAGGCCGCTCGTCAGGCGCTCTCCTTCCATGCCGACCAGACCCGCCCATTGGACTGGCAACTCCTCGACCTTCTCGACGCCATATCTAGCGAGGGTCTTCGCCTTGAACTCGGAGAAGTAGGGGTCGTCCGGATTGTGGCTGTCGCCGATCTGCTTGAGCTCACGATGGATCGCCACGTCCGTCTCGATACGCGTCGGCGTCGGAATCCGCGCCACCGCGATCTCGGGAAGGATCCGCGGAGCGAGGATGACGCCCCCCATCCAGGCCGCGACCAGGATGAGCAGAGCGTCCCGGGCGCGCCGCACCAGCAGCGACACGAACAGGGCCGCGACCGCCCAGATGGTCAGATAGACAAGATAGCCGGATACCATCAGCAGGCTTGGGACTGGCGGCGCCCAGCCGGCGAGTGCCGCGATCGCCAGCACCAGAAGGGCCGGCGCGGCGACCGCGGCCACCACACCGGCATGAGCCAACAGCTTGCCCGCGGCGAGCTCGGACGGCCGCAATCCCTGGGCCAGGAGCAGCCGCAGGGTTCCCTGCTCGCGCTCCCGCGCGATGGCACCGAAGGCAAGGAAGATGATGAGCAGTGGCGCCAGGGTCTGCAGCACGAAGGCCGGCGTCAGCTGGCCGAACCGCAGCAGCAGCGAGGATTGCCGCGCTTCGCTGAAGTTGGCGCTGTTCTGCCTGTGCCCCTCCAGGAACACCGTGTTACCGGTGAAGCCGTCCACCCCCGGATCGAAGAAAGCCAGCGCCGAGAGCGGCCGGAAGACGAATTGTCCATAGTGCACCATCCGGTGCGGATGGCGGTCCGGCTGAGCGTCGAACGCCTCGTCCGCCGTGGCCTGATAGCGGGCCCTGGCCGCCTCCGTGGCGTTACGCTGCTCCATTCCCAGGATGGCCGAGGTCACGCTCAGGGCCGCAAGCGTGAGACTGGCGATCATCGCCACCCGGTTTCGCACCAGGGCCCGCCACTCCTCGGCGGAGACCCTCAGCACCCTCGCGCTTCGGAGGCTCATGAGGCCTCCCCTGCGTGAGCATAGCGCTGATGCAGGGCCCTGACATCGAACCGCTCCTGGCCGGTGGCGGCCAGTTCCTCCTCGAGCCGGCCCCGCGCCAGGAAGCCGATCCGGTCGGCGATCTCGACGGCGCTCAGCAGGTCGTGCGTCACCATCAGGGTGGCGACGCCGCGCGCGCGAGCCGTGTCCAGCAGCCGGTTGAAGTCGCCGGTCGCTCGCGGATCCAGGCCAGAGGTCGGTTCGTCCAGCAGGAGCACCGGCACGCGCCGGGCGATGGCGAGAGCGATCGCCACCTTCTGGCGCATGCCCTTGGAGAACCCGCCCACGCGCTTTCCCCACGCCTCGCGCGCCAGTCCGACCGCCTCCAGCGCCTCGTCGATGTCCGACAATGACCGCTGCTCGCTTCCCGCGATGGTCAAGAAGTAGTCGATGTTCTCCCGCGCGCTGAGATGCTCGTAGAGGGCCACGTTCTCGGGGACATAGGCCAGCCGCGACCGTGCGGCCCGGGGATCGACCGCCACGTCGTGACCACAGACCCTGGCCTGCCCCGCCGTCGGGCGAACCAGGCCCAGGAAGATGCTGAGCGTCGTCGACTTACCCGCGCCATTGCCGCCGAGCAGGGCATAGATCTGGCCGGGCTCCACGGTGAAGTTCAACCCCCGCAGAACGGTCTTCGACTCGTAGCGGTGCTCGAGCCCGATCGCTTCCAGGGCCCCGGTACTCACGACTTCGGACATGCTCTCCTCGCTGCTCTCAACTGTGACGGCTCGCCAGGCCCCATCGTCCCCATGGACGATGCGTACTCTCGCATGGCTTCAACCACGAGACGCACAGATGTTCGCGGCGATCACGGGGGTTTCCCCGGCCCGGAAACAGATATGCTTATGCAACATAGTTGCATTTTGCCCGCCGGATGTTGCCGCCACATCGAGCGAGCAGTCGTCGAGCGTCGGCCAGCTCAACAAGGCGATGAGCGCCGCTCCGGGGTCCGGAAACGGCCAGACAGGGGCACGCGTCCACGCTATGAGTGCCGCGTGATGACGACGCGAAAGACCCCGACACCTGAGCTGACGTTGGATCCAGCGGACTGGGACTCCTTCCGCCGGCTCGCGCACCAGATGGTCGATGACATGGTCGAGCATCTGCGGACGCTGCACGACCAGCCCGCCTGGCAGCCCATGTCTGGCGACGTGCGGCACCACCTGCGCGAGCCGCTCCCCCGCGAAGGGCAGGGCGCCGAGGCCACCTACCGTGAGTTCCTCGAGTACGTCCTGCCCTATTCCAATGGCAATCGTCACCCGCGCTTCTTCGGCTGGGTGCAGGGAAACGGTACGCCGCTCGGCATGATGGCCGACATGCTCGCCGCGGGCATGAATCCGCACATGGCGGGCTTCGACCAGGCGCCGGCCCTCGTCGAGTCCCAGGTCCTTGCCTGGCTCACCCGGCTCGTGGGCTTCCCGGACTCCGCCAGTGGCCTGCTCGTGCTCGGGGGCACGATGGCGAACGTGCTCGGCCTCGCGGTCGCCCGGCACGCGAGGGCGGGCTTCGATGTGCGGGAGCACGGGCTGCAGCGGGAGGGGCCGCGGCTCGTCGTCTACGCGTCGACGGAGACTCACGGGTGGGCCACCAAGAGCGTGGAGCTGCTCGGCCTGGGGCGGCGCTCGCTGCGCCTCATCCCCGTGGACGCGGCGTTTCGCATGGACCTGGGTGCCCTGCGCCAGGCCATCCGTGCGGATCGCCGCGAGGGTCTTCACCCCCTCTGCGTCATCGGCACCGCTGGCACCGTCAACACGGGCGCGACCGATGATCTGCCGGGGCTCGCGGCGCTCTGCCAGGAGGAGGGGCTCTGGTTCCACATCGATGGAGCTTTCGGCGCGCTCGCGGCGATGAGCGACGCGCTCCGTCCCGTCGTCCAGGGCCTCGAGCAGGCCGACTCGCTCGCGTTCGATCTCCACAAGTGGATGTACCAGCCCTTCGACGTGGCCTGTGTCCTCGTCCGGGACGCGGCGGTCCATCGCGCGGCCTTCGCGAGCAGCGCGAGCTACCTGGCCACCCTGGAGCGCGGTGTCATCTCCGGAGGGCTGCCCTTCGCGGACCGGGGCATCGACCTCACGCGCGGCTTCCGAGCCCTCAAGGTGTGGATGGCCCTCAAGGCGCACGGCGTCGGGCTCCTCGCGGGGCTCATCGAGCAGAATGTCGAACAGGCGCGATACCTGGCGGAGCGGGTGTCGGCGCACCCCGAGCTGGAGTTCCTCGCACCGGTGCCCCTCAACATCGTGTGCTTCCGCTTCAAGCGCGAGGGACGGGACGGCGATGCACTGAACCGCGTGAACCAGGAGCTCCTGTTGCGGCTCCAGGAGTCGGGGCTCGCCGTCCCCTCGAGCACCGTGCTCGGAGGCAGGTTCGCGCTGCGCTGCTGCTTCGTGAACCACCGCACCCGCTTCGAGGACATCGACGCGCTGGTCGAGGCGGTGGTGCGGACGGGCCGTCGGATCGTCGAGGAGGGCTGAGCGCCGGCCTCTACTTGTACGTCAAGGCACGGATGCAGGCGCTCGGCATCGAGTGACGAAGCGGGGGAGCCGCACCGGCAACCGCTCGAGGTGGGCCCGGTTGAAGAAGTGCGCCTGGCGCTCGTTCCCGTCCAGCTCGAGCAGTCCCGCGTGGAGGTGGGGCTGCCCGGTGGTGCAGCGTCCGACGAGCGACTGGACCCTCAACGCATAGGGGCCAACGACCAGCTCGTCGTGGAAGGTGAAGAACGTGGGATGGGCCAGGGGCTCGCCATTGAGCCAGGTGCCGTTGCGCGAGCGCTCGTCCATCACGACGGCCCCACCCTCGACCGACAACAGCCGGCAGTGCAGGCGCGAGACGCGCGCGTCCTCGAGGACCAGATCGTTCTCCGCCGCGCGGCCGATGCTGACTTCGCGCGACGCCAGCGTCCCCGTCTGCCTGCCCTTCTTTCCAATGCGTCTGACAGTGATGAAGAACACGTGTGCTCCTGATGGCGAGGCGTGGTCATCAACCGGTTCGATGGGTTGATGGGTTCCACCCAGAGCACGGCGCGTGCCGGGCCCCCTGTCAGCCCGGCTCCAAGTCATTTCAAGGGGTTGCGCCCGGTTGCTACCCGTCATCCGGGAGCCTGTCGGCATCGACTCGTCAAAACTGCTATCAAGGCTGACGGCAATCAATCGGGAGGGGGGCAGGCATGACGACCCGGGAGTGGCCAGGCGATGACGAGGAAGAGGAGGCGCGCGGCCCATCGCTCGAGAAGACCAGCATCTTCATCCAGGCGCTCACGGAGCCCTCCCTCGGCCCGCCTGTCCACTGGACGCCCGACCTGTCCACCACCAACGGTGGTGGCCGGTTGCGCGTGCAGGGGGAGCCAGCCTCCGGGCGGGACGTGGAGGATGCTCCGTACCGAGAGCCCCGGGCGTTGCGTGTCCAGCGTGAGGGCGTCGAGGATCTGATCGTCCCCCTGTACCCGGATCGCTCGTATGTCTTCGGGAGGGCGCCCGAGTCCACGGTCGTCTTCCCGCACGACGCGGTGTCACGGCAGCACGGGCGGCTGTCGTTCCGCGAGGATCACCGCTGGGTGTACCGCGATCTCAACTCGCGCAACCACAGCTTCCTGGGCCGCAGCGATGTCCAGGTGGAGGGGGACGAGCGCAGGCACTTCCAGGAGATCTGGGCCTCGAGGGACCACGTGCTGGAGGCAGGTGACGTCATCCTGCTGGGCAACAGCCGCAGCCGCATCACCCTCCTGGAGGAGGTGCCGCACGGACTGGTGGCGGGCCCTCGCTCCCATCAGGCGGGGTCGCCCGAGACGGTCCGGCTCGAGCGTGCCATCAACGTCTGTGCCCGGCACCAGCTCCCGGTGTTCCTGCTGGGCAAGTCGGGCACGGGGAAGACCTTCATCGCGCGGGAGATCCACAGCCGCAGCCGGCTCGAGGGCAACTTCGTCATCCTCAACTGCGGCCGGCTGCCGCAGGACACGAACGCGCTCACCAGCGAGCTGCTCGGACACGTGAAGGGCGCTTTCACGGATGCCATCTCCCGGGTGGGCAAGCTCTACAGCGCCAACCGGGGCACGCTCTTCCTGGACGAGGTGGAGTTCCTGCCGCGTCTCGCACAGGACTTCCTCATCGACGTGCTGGAGGGCACGGGCAGCCTGGCGCCGCTGGGCGCCCCCGCGGACTACCGTGAGCCACCGCCCCGCTTCCGGCTCATCTCCGCCTCCAAGGTGCCGCTCAAGCAAACCGGTCTCCGGCCGGATCTCACGCAGCGGCTGGCGACGGGAGACGTCATCCTCCTTCCCACGCTCGAGGAGCGGCGCGAGGACATCCCGAATCTGGTGGAAACCTTCCTGCACCGGCTGAAGGTGGAGCAGCAGTACGACGCCGAGCTCACCAGCGATGCCATCGCCTTCCTGCAGAAGGCGAGCTGGCCGGGGCAGATCCGCGAGCTGGAGTCGACGGTGCGGACGGTGGTGGCCCGCGAGGTGGCGCTCCAATCGCTCGAGGGCATCGAGCACCGGCGGACCGTCATCACGCTGGAGGCGGTGAAGAGCTATCTGGTCCAGAGGCAGGTGGGCTTCTCGGGGGTGGAGCCCGTCTCCGCGTCCAGGGCGACGATGACGATCCCGGAGCTGCCCGTGCCTTCGCGCAAGCGGCCCGCGGACCTGACCCGGGAGGAGCTCCAGGCCGCTCTGGAGAAGCACCAGGGCAACAAGACCCGGGCCGCTCAGGAGCTGGGCATCGCGGTCAATACGCTCAAGGCCCGGATGAGGGCGTTGGAGATGAGGTGAGCGCGCCAGCAGGGGGGCCACCGTGGCGCGCGAGACCAGGTTCGCGAATGCGCATGCTCACTCGCTACCGCGAGCCCAGCAGCTTTGCAAAGAACGCCGACTTCTCCTCGCGGTAGGCCTCCATCGACCCGCCTTTCCACCGCTCCTTCAGCGCGTCGTACTCCGCGACGCGCTCGGGGCTCGCCAGCAGCACATCCCTCGCCCGGGAGAAGAAGTCATGGCTGCCCCTCATGGCGGTGAGCTGGATTCCCAGTGGCACCGGGAGGGACTCGTCGTGGAAGCTTGCGAACTCGGGCGTTCGCTCGCTGCCCTCGTTCCTCGCGTAGCGCGTGGCCAGGAGCGCGTCTGCTTCCGCGAAGCGCTCCTTCGGCACTCGCACCTGGATGTCCAGGTCCCCCTTCGTCCGAACCCCTGGAACCGCCGTGCTCCCCACGTGCTGGATGTCCGCGTATGGCAGCAAGGAGGAGAGGCGCGCGTGGTGCTCGCGAAAGGCCTCTTCCGCTCGCTCGCGGACCTGCTCGTGGGGGTGGAAGTGAACGGTGTCCATCCGGCTCTCCAGATCAATGACGACATCCCGGAATGCTACTTCCTTTCGGTGAGGAGTCCCGTCCAGCCCCTCCTATGCGTCTCGGCGGCGCACCGGGCGCCCCCCGGGTGCCGCCGCTGGGGGGCTGTGACGGGCTTCTCCCGGTTGCTGAGAGGTTGCTCACAGCTTGCCCGGACGCGCAGTGCTCTGATGATGCCGTGGCGCGGCCCCGGACCGGCATGAGGCGGACGGGAAGCACCGCCGCCCGTAGGGGCTCTGTCCATGGCACAAGAAGAGAAACCGCTCGAGTTCATCCCACCCGGAGTCCATGCGTACGCGGAGAAGAGCGTTGCCGCAGGCGACACCATCCACTTCCGGGTCAGCAGCGACGTTCCCTACAAACTCTCGGTCGTACAGCTGGGGCCCAACCTGGATGGCCCGGATGAAGACGACAAAGAGCTGCCGCCCGCCTTCACGAGTGGGCCGCGGCAGCAGCCCATCACCCCCGGCTCATACGTGACGGTGACCAAGACCCTGCCCAACGAGAACCTCGCGGCCCTGACGCTCGAGTGCTGGGTCCGCCCCTGGACGAACAAGTTGAGCAATCGTAAGAGCTGGCAGGGGTTGCTGACGAGCTACTCGTACTCGACCCAGTGTGGCTTTGGTCTGTTCCTCACGGACAAGGGCAATGTCTTGTTTTACTGTGGGGACGGAGGCCTCTACAACGCGGAGTGGGAGCTCCTCAGTCCGGCTCCGCTCGCCTTCTGTGATGACACCCCGGCCCCCTGGTACCACGTCGTCGGCGTCTGGAACGGCCAGGTCATGTCGCTTTGGATCGACGGCCAGAAGGTGGACGAGTCCACACCCAGCTCCACGAGCCGCTCCGTCCGGCCGGGCACCGCGCCGCTCCGGTTGGCCGCCTACGGGAAGGACGGGCGCACCTGCAATTTCCTCGACGGGGACCTGGCCGTTCCCGTCATCTACACACGGGCACTCACCCCCGAGGAGATTGCCCGGCGTTGCGCCCAGCGCGACACCGACAACGGCGTGCAGCCGCCCGACGACATGACCGGTGTGCTGGCCTGCTGGCCCATGAGCGAGGAGCGGGGCACCACCCTCCAGGACATCAGCGACAATGGCTTCCATGGGCGCATCATCAACGGTGCCACCTGGCAGATTGGCGGCCCGAGCCTCGGGCCGACCATCGACCCCAACGACGACTCGAAGTTCAATAAGGATTATGACCCGGCCCAGGACAAGACGCGAGGCCACGGCCTGCGCTTCGCCTCGGACGACCTGTACGACGCCGGCTGGGAGGTCTCCCACTCCTTTCCGCTGCCCTCCAACCTTGAGCCGGGCATCTACGTGGGACGGATCCGCTACAACAAGGATGACACGGGTCAGCGGTACGAGGACGACAAGGAGAAGGCAGGCTTCTACAAGGACCTCTACGACGTGACCTTCGTGGTCCGGAAGCCCGCGGAAGCGCCCAAGAACCCCATCCTCGTGCTCGCCGCCACCAATAGCTGGCTCGCCTATAGCTGCACGCCCTTCGTGAAGAATGACACGGCGATGAGCAACCCGCGCCAGCGGTGGTATCCGGGTCAGCCCGAGGGACTGGACGGCCCGCCCGAAGCCCCGAACTACAACTTCTACCGGAACCACCATTACGAGAGCGTGGGAGGCCTGCTCTGCAACGGCCAGCCCACGTACAGGATGGGCCTGAACCTGCCCTGGCCAGCCGCGGCCCCGTATTACGTCTACAGTCCCGAGGACACGGTCGGCTACAGCCATCTGACCCGAGCCGAACGCTTCCTGCACCGCTGGCTGAAGCAGCAGGGCTACGACTTCGACGTCCTCTCCGACTTCGACCTGCAGCGCAAGCCGGACATCCTGCAGGCCTATCCGGTCGTCATCATCAACGGGCACAGCGAGTACTGGTCGGCCGAGGTCTACCAGGGGCTGGAGCGCTACCTCGGGCGTGGCGGCAAGGTCATCGTGCTGTCGGGCAATACGATGTTCTGGCGCGTGAGCTTCGATGAGGGCCTGTCGGTGATGGAGTGCCGCAAGCCCTCGCAATTTGAAAACGCGGGGGCGGGCGCGTACGCCGCGCAATGGGAGTGCTACCATAGCACGGATGGCAAGTACGGCAGCCTGATGCGCAAGAGCGGCTACCCGTGCTGGAAGCTTCTCGGCATGGAGAGCTCGGGTTTCATTTCCGATAACGAGACCAACGACGCTCGTCGTCCCTACAGCTGCACGAACCCGAACCATCCTTTCTTCGAGGGCACCGGCCTCACCCATGGCGCCACCTTCGCGGACAGGGCCGTGGGGCACGAGTGGGACATCCTCGTCAGTGAGGAGCAGCAGGACTCCGGCATTCCACCGCTCGAGAACCTGGAGATCCTGGCGTCCAGCCAGGTGCACACGGCCGAGGACCCCAACAAGACAGACACCGTCTGGAACTACAAGGTCGAGACCATCGACAAAAAAAGCCTGAAGGCAGAGTACCTCAACAGCCAGGTGATCTACTGGAAGCGTCCAGAGGGCGGTGAGGTGTTCTACGCCGGCACCATTGGTGCGAGCTGGTCGCTGTACCGCGCTGACAATCCAAATGCCGCGCAGCCGAGTGACCACCAGGACCTGTGGGGGCGCGTCGTGAAAAACGTCCTCACGAGCTTTGGGGTACGTCCCCGTCCGAAAATCGGCGTCTCGTCGGAGTGAGCTGCGCGGCCACTCCTCCGGTGGTGGTAATCTGTCCTTTCACTCGAAAAGGACTCCCTGGTGATTGGTGACGCCTTCGTTGTCGATGCGGTAACACATGCCTACAACCTCCATCCGTCCAACTACCGTGCGGGGAGGTACGCCGAGTCCCTGGCGCAGCTGATCTTCGGGCTTCACACCGGTTTCTCGGGGGATGGCTACCGGATCGAGCAGGCGGAGCGTTTCCTCAAGGACTGGTCCGTCAAGGAGCTGGCCCGCATCCTCTTCGTGGAGAGCGACATCGATCTCGCGGTGCACCACGTGCTGCCGTTGCAGACGCTCTACAGCGACGGGCTGTGCTCGTTCGAGAAGACACTGGCGCTTCGTAAGCTCTACCCGGACCGCTTCCTCGTCTATGCCGGAGTGGACCCGCTGCGTGGCACCGCGGCGCTGGAGGAGCTGGAGCAACAGGTGGAAGCGCTGAAGCCGAGCGGGCTGAAGCTCTATCCCGCGGCCTGGCTGGGCGAGTCGTTCCGCCACACGGGCTGGCGCATGGATGACCCGACCATCGCGTTCCCGCTCTTCGAGCGCGCGCGCAAGCTGGGCATCAAGAACATCGCGGTCCACAAGGGCCTGCCGATGGGCGCCGTGCCGCTCGAGCCCTACAAGGTGGACGACATCGGCGGCGCGGCGGATGCCTTCCCCGAGCTGAACTTCGAGATCGTCCACGGGGGCATGGCGTTCCTCGACGAGACGGGGATGCAGCTCTCCCTGTTCCCCAACGTGTACGTGAACCTCGAGGTGACGGGGGCGCTCATCGTGAAGCGCGAGCGCTGGTTCGCCGAGGCCCTGGCCGGGCTGCTCAAATGGGCGGGGCCTTCCAAGATCATGTGGGGCTCCGGCTCGGTGTTCTGCCACCCGCAGCCGGCGCTGCGGAAGTTCTGGAACGACTTCCAGCTCCCGGACGATCTGGTGAGCGTGGCGGGCATGCAGGTAACGCCCGAGGTCAAGCGGATGATTCTCGGCGAGAACTATGCCCGGTACGCGGGCATCGATATCGCCGCCGCCAAAGCCCGCATCGCCCATGACGCCTTCTCCAAGGAGCGCGCCAACGGGACGCCGGGTCCCTACAGCTTCCGGGAGGAGCACCATGCCGACTGAAGCGGAGTTGCTGGCTCGCATCCAGTCCATCCCGGACCCGTGCAGCTACGGCGCCGGGGTGCCGCTGAGCATCGGGGAGATGGGACTGCTCCAGAAGGTGGAGAACGACGCGGGGCGGGTGACGGTGCGCATGCAGCTCACCTCGCCCATGTGCATGATGGCCGCCTACTTCATGCGCGAAATCGAGCAGCGCCTGATGGCGGAGGAGGGTGTCGCGTCGGTCCAGGTGGAGTTCGATCGGGCCTTCGAGTGGAAGCCCGAGGACATCTGCTCCGACGCGCGCCAGCGCCTGCTGGAGCGGCGCGTGAGCATGATTGGCGGCCGCATGCTGCCCCGGGACAAGACGCCCGCGACCGGCTCCTGACGCGGGCGTCCAGCCGCCTTACGAGCGGCCAATGGGTGAGGCCCGGACTGCCTGGAACCGCTCTCGCTCCTCTTGGTTGGAAGGTGGTCGAAGGAACCAGCCGAGCCCTGGCTCCTACGGCGTGCTCGAAGCCAACCACGCGCCCCATGCTCTACTTCTGGGTGGATGAACCAAGAAACTTCCACCGCCCTGCGATTCACCCGGAGCCTGGCGGCGAAACTCCTCGTCGCCCTCTGCGGTGTCATCAGCATCGCGCTCTGCGTTCTCGTTCTCGTCGTCAATCACCAGTCCTCGCGTGTCGCCGAGGAGCAGGCGACTCAGACCGTCATGCAGATGGCCGAGCGCCATGCGCGGATCATCAACGCGGAGCTCGACGCCGCGCTCATCCCCGTCCGGACGCTCGCGCAGGCGTTCGCGGCCCAGAAGGTCGCCGGTCTGGCCGATCGCCGCCTCGCCGACGCATCGCTCCAGAAGGTTCTCGCGGAGAACCCCAAGCTCATCGGCCTCTGGTCGGTGTGGGAGCCGAACGCGTTCGACGGGCTCGATGCGAAGTACGTGAACACGCCCGGCACGGACTCCACCGGACGCTACATCCCGTATTGGAACCGCGGCGACGGACAGCTCAAGCTGGAGCCAGTGGTCGATTACGAGAAGGACGGCGCGGGCGATTTCTACCTCCTCGCGCGCAGGAGCGGGAACGAGACGCTCATCAATCCCTACGCCTACACCGTGGCCGGAAGGCCGGTGCTGATGACGAGTGTGTCCGTGCCGATCCTGCTCGAGGGCAAGGTCATTGGCGTCGTCGGTGCCGATCTCGCGCTCGAGCAGGTCCAGAAGCAGGTTTCGGAGATCACCCCCTTCGATACGGGGTATGCGGTGCTCGTCTCGAACAACAGCACATTCGTCGCGCACCCGTCCGCGGCGCGACGCGGGAAGCAACTCGGCACCTCTCCCGCCGAGAACCTGATGAAGACCGCTCTCTCGAGCGAGGGCGCGCTCACCGCACAGGTCCCATCGGAGGTGCTCGGCACCGGGACGATCGAGGTGGTGGTTCCGCTCCGCGTCGGTGAGACCGTGACGCCCTGGGCGCTCGCCGTCTTCGCTCCCCTCGACAAGGTGCTCGCGCCGGCTCATGAGCTGAGGCGGTTCACGCTTGCTCTCGGAGCGATCTCGCTCCTCGCGCTCGGCATCGCCGTCCTCCTCGTGATCCGCCGCATCACGAAGCCGCTCGAGACGATCTCCTCCGTCGCCACCCGTATCGCGAACGGCGACCTGACCGTCGCTCTCGACCACCGGTCCGAGGATGAGATTGGCATTCTCGCCGATGCGTTCCGCTCGATGCGCGATCGGCTGGCGCAGGTGATTGGCGAGGTCCGCGAAGGCGCAGCGGCGCTCGCGTCGGCCGCATCGCAGGTATCGACGACATCACAGTCCCTCGCGAGCAGTACGAGCGAGCAGGCCGCGACCTTCGAGGAGATGACGACCAGCCTCGAGTTCATGAGCGCGTCCATCATCAAGAACGCCGACGGCAGCCGCCAGGTGGAGGCGATCGCTCACAAGGGAGCGGTCGATGCCGAGGAGAGCGGCCGGGCGGTGGCCGAGACGGTGGAGGCGATGAAGCAGATCGCCTCGCGTATCTCCGTCATCGAGGAGATCGCCTATCAAACGAACCTGCTCGCGCTGAATGCCTCCATCGAGGCCGCGCGGGCGGGTGTGCAGGGAAGGGGCTTCGCGGTCGTCGCGTCCGAGGTTCGCAAGCTCGCGGAGGGAAGCCAGGGCGCCGCGAAGCAGATCGTCACGGTCGCGTCGAACAGCGTGAAGATCGCCGAGAAGTCGAGCCAACGGCTGCGAGAGCTCGTCCCGGCGATCGGCACGACGTCGCAGCTGCTGAAGGGCGTTGCCGCCACCTCGAGCGCGCAGTCGTCGAGCGTCGGCCAGATCAACAAGGCGATGGTCGAGCTGAACGAGGTGACGCAGCGGAACGCGACGTCGGCGGAGGAGTTGTCGAGCACCGCCGAGGAGATGGCGGCGCAGGCGCAGAGCCTGCAGCAAACGGTGAGCTTCTTCCGCTTGGGAGTGGCCCATACCCATGAGGCCGGGGAGGTGTCGGAGCGAGCTCTATTTACCGGACCGGGCCGCCACGAGCCCCGTCTTCTTCAGCCTCCGACTGGCGGCACGCAGTAGGTCACCGTGGCGCGCTGGTGCTGGAGCGTTTGTCACGGGCGGAGCGTGCCTATCTCCTTGACGAGGTCCGCGACGGTCGTGCGCTCGAGGTCCTTCTCCATCGCGAGCTGGGCCTCCTCGAAGTGCCCGGTGAGCGCGGACTGGATGGTACTCCCCACGGGACAGAGGGGATTGGGCGTGTTGCTGTGGAGGGGAAAGAGGGTTCCACCCTCCACCGCACGGTAGATGTCCCTCAAGGTGATTCCCTTGGGAGGCCGGGCAAGCTGCCAGCCTCCTCCCGCGCCGACCTGGGAGGTGACCAGCCGGGCCTCGCGCAGGAGCGCCAGCAGCCGCCGGATGACGACCGGGTTGGTGTTCACGCTCCCCGCGATGTACTCCGACGTCATCTGCTCCCCCCCGCCGTGGGCGAGCAGGGTGAGGATGTGGATGGCGACTGTGAAGCGGCTGCTGGTGTTCATCGGCGGGCTCGAACTGTAACTAAACTAGTTTCCAATTGTACCCGTGTCAACGCGAGGGTGCTTGCCTCAGGCGGCCTCGAACGTATTCGCCGCCTCGAGCTGGGGTCGTCCGGTCGTCACCGGCTTCGGCGCGCGTGAGAACCGCATCGTGCCATCATCGACGTTGCCGAAGCGCAGCGTGAACAGATCGAGCACGTAGTTCTGGTAGAGCCGCCATGGCCGCTTCGAGCCTTGCTTCGGCATCTGGTCGAACGCCCGCTGGACGTAGCCCGACGCCAGGTCGAGGAACGGCAGCTCCTCGACCGTGGGATCGTGACGCGGCATGCAGGTCGTGTCGCCGTGCTTCGCCATGTGGTTGAGCAGCCGGCAGACATAGCCGGCGGTGAGGTCCACCTTCAGCGTCCACGACGCGTTGGTGTAGCCGAACAAGTAGGCGAGGTTCGGCACCTCGCTGAACATCATGCCCTTGTAGCAGAGGGTCTTCGACAGGTCGCGCCGCTCGCCGTCGATGCTGAACTCGATGTCACTCAGCAGTTGCAGCTTGAGTCCCGTGGCGGTCGCGACGACGTCCGCCTCGAGCTCCTTGCCCGAGCGGAGCTTGATTCCCTTCTCGGTGAACGTCTCGATCTGATCGGTGACGACCGAGGCGTGGCCCTGCTTGACCGCATCGAACAGGTTGGCGTCGGGAACGAGGCAGACGCGCTGGTCCCACGGCTTGTAGCCCGGCGTGAAGTGGGTCGCGACGTCATAGTCGGGACCGAGGTGCTCCCGCACCAGTCCAACGATGTACTCCTTCACCCGCTCGGGCCTCTTCCGCGACAGAATGTAGAAGAGCATGCCGAGCATCACGTTCTTCCACCGCGTGATTCCATAGGCGAGCTTCGCCGGCAGGAAGCGGCGCAACACGTTGGCGATGACATCCTGGGCCGGGCGCGAGACGACATAGGTCGGCGAGCGCTGCAGCATGGTGACGTGCGCGGCCGTCCTGGCCATCTCGGGGACGAGGGTGACGGCGGTCGCGCCGCTGCCGATCACGACGACGCGCTTGCCCTTGTAGTCCAGGTCCTCCGGCCAGAACTGCGGATGGACGATGGTGCCTTGGAAGCGCGCCTCACCGGGGAACTCAGGCCGGTAGCCCTCGGCGTAGTTGTAGTACCCGCTGCACATGAGCAGGAAGTTGCAGCTGATGCGGACGCGCTCCTTCTCGGGCCCGCGCTCGGCCTCGACCGTCCAGCGCGCCTCCTCCGAGGACCAGGCAGCTCGTTTGACGTGGTGGCGGAAGCGGATGTGCTGGTCGATTCCATGATCGCGCGCGGTCTCACGCACGTAGCGCAGGATCGACGGCCCGTCGGCGATCGCTTTCGGGTCGGTCCACGGCCGGAACGAGTAGCCCAGCGTGTACATGTCCGAGTCCGAGCGGATGCCCGGATAGCGGAACAGATCCCATGTCCCGCCAATGGCTTCGCGGCCCTCGAGGATGGCGTAGGTCCTGCCCGGGCAGTTCGTCTGCAGGTGGTACGCCGCGCCGATGCCGGACAGGCCCGCGCCGATGATGAGCACGTCGAAGTGCTCCGTCGGGGGTTCCGTCCTCGCGGCCGAGCCGCCAGACGTCTGTTGGTCGGGTACTGTCCCGTCAGCCATGGAGATCTCCCGTACACCGGAGTAAGTGACACTACACATTGTCAATTTGGAACTGACAACGGATCATGTCAATAGGAGTCGTATGCCTTCCTCTTCCGTGGCCAACCGACGCTATCGCGGCTCCTCGGCCGAGGAGCGTCGAGCGCAGCGGCGTGAGCAGTTCCTCGGTGCGGCCATCCAGGTCTATGGCGAGCAGGGCTATCGCAACGCGACGGTGAAGGCCGTCTGCGAGGCGGCCGGGCTGACCGAGCGCTATTTCTACGAGTCGTTCTCCAACAGCGAGGAGCTGCTCGTCGCCTCGTTCCAGGCCGTGATGCAGGTCCTCCTGGGTGAGTTGGAGAAGGCCCGCGCGGAGACTCCGGGGGGCCCCGTCGAGCGGGCTCGCGCGATGCTCGGCGCCTATTACGAGGCGCTCAAGCGCAGTCCCCAGTCGGCGCGAGTGTTCCTCGTCGAGATCTCCGGCGTGAGCCCCGCGGTCGACCAGGCCCTCGATACATCCCGCCGGGCCCTCGGCGAGCTGATCGCGCGGACGCTCGATCCGGATGGGGAGAGCCGCGCGGCGGGCGAACCGCTGTTGCGCGCGGGCGTGGTCGGCGGTGTCATCCACATCGCCTTGATTTGGATCGCGAGCGGCTATTCGCAACCGATTCCCGAGGTCGTCGACGCCGCCGTGCGCATCTGCCTCGTTCTCAGAGGGTGAGGGTTTCCCCACCTCCTGGTTGCCCGTGATATGGCCCACCTGATGGAGGACGAATGGCTCTGGGGGTGGGATCCCACGCCGGGCATCGTCTCGGTGTGGGCGGAGCCCGATGGCCGCGCGTTCGTCTGGCGGCGGCTCCCCGAGACCGGCGCGCTCGTGCGGGAGGACGTGCGCTTCCGCCCCTGGTTGCTGCTCGCGTCATTGGACGACCTGACGCACCTCGGGGAGAGGCTTCGGCCTGAGTCCCAGGGGCCCGCGCCGCGCTGTGTGACCTACCAGGAGCTCGAGGGGCCCGGTGCGCTTCGCTACGTGGTCCGCGCGGACGATGGGCGCGCCCTGGCCGCTGCCGTGCTCCAGGGTGCCGCACGGCGACTCGGCCGCCAGCTCGGGCACGTGCGTGAGCTGGGTGAGAGCGCGGTGCTCTCGCTTCCCCCGGAGGAGCAGTACCTCATGGCCTCGGGGCGCACGTATTTTCGCGATCTCGGGTTCGACGACCTGCGCCGCATGCAGTTCGACCTCGAGACCACCGGGCTCGATCCCGGCCGCGACCGGATCTTCCTCGTGGCCATCCGAGAGCCCGATGGCCGGACCGACGTCCTCGAGGCGCACGGCGATGGCGATGCCGCCGAGGCCGAGCTCCTCCAGCGTCTGGTCGCGCGTGTCCGTGCCATCGATCCGGATGTGATCGAGAACCACAACCTGCACGGCTTCGACCTGCCGTTCGTTGCCCGCCGTGCACGGGTGCTCCGCGTGCCGCTCGCATTGGGGCGCGCCGGCCTGCCCGGGCTGCGGCAGCGCCCCGCCTCTCGAGGGGCCTCGCTCGGAGGTGGCTCGATGGGGCGCACCCCCGACCCGATGCGCCGCATGCGGTACACGCTTCCCGGCCGCGAGCTGATCGACACCCTGGACGCAGTGCTTCGGCACGATTTCTCTGCCCGGGATCTGCCGGGCCACGGGCTCAAGGCCGTCGCGCGGCACTTCGGTCTCGCGGGTCCCGAGCGTGAGCACATTCCGGGTGCCCGCGTGTACGAGGTCTACCGAAAGGATCCCGAGCGCGTGCGGCGCTACGCTCGCGACGACGTGACGGAAGCCGCCGGCCTCGCGCGCCTTCTCGGCGGGGCGGCCTTCGCGCTCGCTCGCATGGCACCGCGTCGCTACGAGCGCCTCGCCGACGCGGGTCCCGCCACCGGCGTGCTCGACCCGCTCCTCGTGCGCGCCTACGTCCGATCTGGGGCCGCGCTGCCCGCTCACGAAGAAGGGGATGGCACGTCGCACAGTGGGGCGGCGCTGCATCTGTTCGCCACGGGGGTGGCGCGGCACGTCGTGAAGGCCGATGTCGCGAGCCTGTATCCCTCGTTGATGCGCGAGTACCGGATCGGGCCTCGGCGGGACCGGCTGGGCGTGCTGCTCGCGCTGGTGGACCGGCTCGTGGATCATCGGCTGGCGGCCAAGGCACGGGCGCGTTCCGCGGCACCCGGGTCACCGGAGCGGCACACGAACGAGGCGCTCTCCGCGGCGATGAAGATCGTCGTCAACTCGGCGTACGGGTACCTCGGCGCGGTGGGACTCACGCGCTTCGCGGACGTGCACGCCGCCAACGAGGTGACGCGGCGCGGGCGCGAGGTGCTGGGGCTGCTGTGCCGCGAGCTGGCCCGGCGGGGCGTCACGTTGCTGGAGGCCGACACAGATGGCGTGTACTTCGCCGTCCCGGACGACTGGCGCGAGGCCGACGAGCGCCGGGTGGTCTCCGAGGTCGCGGCGCTGCTGCCTTCCCGGGTCCGCCTCGAGTTCGATGGACGCTACGCCGCGATGCTCTCGCACGAGCCGAAGAACTACGTGCTGCAGTCCTACGAGGGAGAGCTCATCCTGCGTGGCGTGGCGTTCCGCTCCAGCCGGGCGGAGCCCTTCGGCGAGGAGTTCCTGCGCCGGGCGCTGCGCTGCCTTCTCGCGGGTGACATTCCGGGCGTTCAGGATGCCTATGTCGCGACGGTGGCCGCGTTGCGCCGGCGGGCCATCCCGACGCTCGACGTGGCGGCACATGTCCGGCTGAAGAAGACTCCGTCGGAGTACCACGCCGTGCGCGAGCGCAGGCGCGAGCTGCCCTATGAGGCCGTGCTGGCGAGCGGGCGAACACACTGGGCCGCCGGCGAGCAGGTCCGGGTCTATCGCGCGGTGCGGGGGAGGGCAGGGCTGCTGCCCGATCCGGACGCCGGGGACGATGGCAGCGCCCGGCTCGGTTCGCGGGAGGACTCCAAGGGTGGAGCCGTGGCCGATCCGAGGGACTACGACGTCGACTACTATGTCCGGCTGTTGCGCGAGACGTTCGCGGCCCGTCTGGTGCGCGCGCTGACGCCCG
Organism: Archangium lipolyticum; assembly: GCF_024623785.1. Taxonomy (NCBI): domain Bacteria; kingdom Pseudomonadati; phylum Myxococcota; class Myxococcia; order Myxococcales; family Archangiaceae; genus Archangium; species Archangium lipolyticum. Next base: position 132,136 of record NZ_JANKBZ010000022.1, on the reverse strand, counting down.
AGGACTTCGCGGCGGTGTTCGCCGATCCCGGGCAGCCCTCCCTCTTCGCTCCGTCACTGGCGAATGCGCGCCCCATTCTCACCGTGTTGCCCGAGCCGTCTTCCGGGCACGGCGAATGAGGCCTTCCGGCGCCCCTTTCCCTTGCTCGCGCGGGAGGGCCTGTGACACGCTCGCGCGCCTCTCGTACCCGCCGGATTCCCTCGGATGACGACGCCTGCCTCCCTGCTCGACGCCGACGTTCCGCGCCCCGTCCTGGACGTCATCGCCCGCCTTCGTGAACTGGGCCACGCCGCCTACCTCGTGGGCGGCTGCGTGCGTGACAGTCTCCGGGGAGTGCACCCCAAGGACTTCGACGTCGCCACCAGCGCCCTCCCCGAGGAGGTCCAGCGCGCCTTCCGCAAGGTCATCCCCACCGGCATCCAGCACGGCACCGTCACCGTGCTCGCGGGGAACACCCACGTCGAGGTCACCACCTTCCGCAGCGAGAGCGACTACCACGACGGCCGCCGCCCCAGCGCCGTCGCTTTCGAGAAGGACATCGTCAAGGATCTCTCGCGCCGCGACTTCACCATGAACGCCATGGCCTGGAATCCCGTCGGCCATGAGCTCGTGGATCCTTTCGGCGGCCAGGAGGACTTGAAGGCCCGGCTGGTGCGCTGCGTGGGCTCGGCCCTCGAGCGCTTCTCCGAGGACGGTCTGCGCCCCCTGCGTGCCGTGCGCTTCGCCGCGGTGCTCGACTTCAGGCTCGACCCCGATACCCAGGCCGCCATCCCGCCCACGCTCCCCGTGTTCCGCAAGGTGGCCCACGAGCGCGTCCGCGAGGAGTTCGTCAAGCTGCTCCTCTCCAAGCGCGCCTCCTTCGGGCTCGAGCTGCTGGCCGACACCGGGCTCCTGGACGTGTTCCTGCCCGAGCTCGCCCGCGCCGACGCCGAGGCCGCCCGCCTGGCTCGGACCGCCGCTGCCTCCGCTCCCGCGGATGTGGAGATCCGTCTCGCGGCCCTGCTGGCGGATCTCGTCGACCCCCAGGGCGCCGAGGAGATCGGTGTCCGGCTCAAGTTCCCCACCAAGGTCATCGAGCGCGTGCGCCTCCTCGTCGGGCTCGCCCGGCTCGAGGCGCATGTCGGGGACCCGGATCCCGCGCTCCGCCGGCTGCTCGCGAAGGCGGGGCTCGCGAACATCGAGGCCCTCACCGCGGTCGCCCGCGCCCGTGTTCAGGCTCGGAGTCCGGAGCGTCTGGCGGACGTGGAGGTCCTCATCGGCCGTTTGCTGGCCCTGGCCGCATCGAAGCCGCCGCTGACGAGCAAGGACCTCGCGCTCAACGGCGGGGCGATCATGGCCGCCCTCGGAGTGGGTCCTTCGCCCATCGTGGGAGAGGCCACGCGCTTCCTCGTCGAGCAGGTCCTGGACGAGCCCTCCCTCAATGCTCCGGAGAAGTTGAAGGAGCTTCTTGGGGGCTGGATGAAGGCTCGCGGCTCCTGAGCCCGCCTCGAGGGGATCCGTATCAAAAAGGCGAGAGTCGAATTTGGAGACTTCCAGACCCCGGCGGAGCTTGCCGGGCGGGTCGTCGCCCGGCTGATCGCGCTGGGTGAAGCGCCGGCTTCCGTCCTGGAGCCGACGTGTGGCGTGGGGAACCTCCTCGTGGCCGCGCTCGAGGGATTCCGCCAGCTCGAGGCGGCGGTGGGGGTCGAGATCAACGTCGACTACGCCGCCCGCGCGCGTGAAGCGCTCGCGAGGGTTCCCAGGAGCGCCAGGTCGAGCGTCCTGCAAGGTGATTTCTTCACGTTCCACTGGCGGGAACTGCTGCGCGACCTGCCGGACCCCGTCCTGGTGATCGGGAACCCCCCTTGGGTCACCAATGCGGGGATTTCGCTGGTGGGGGGATCGAATCTGCCAGCGAAGGTCAACTTCCAGGGACGCAGCGGCATCCAGGCCATCACGGGCAAGAGCAATTTCGATATCTCCGAATGGATGCTGGTGCGGCTGTTCGAGCTGCTTTCGGAGCGGCGTGGACGCCTGGCGATGTTGTGCAAGACTTCCGTGGCCAGGAAGGTCCTGCTCCACGCATGGTCGACGAAGCTGGGTCTGTCGAAGGCGGCTCTCTTCCGTCTGGATGCGCAGCGCTTCTTTGGCGTCAGTGTGGATGCGTGTCTGCTCTACTGCCGATTCGATGGGGCTGATTCTCCCATCTGTGCTGAGTTCGATTCCCTGGATGCGGAGGCTCCATCCTCTTCGTTCGGCGTTCGCGGAGAGACCCTCGTCTCCGATACGTCGAAATATGACCGCTGGGTGGAGTTGGACAGCAGGGGCGGTGTGCCCCTCTGGCGCTCGGGATTGAAGCATGACTGCGCCAGGGTCATGGAACTGCGCGAGTCCGACGGCACGCTCGTCAATGGTCTGGGTGAGGCGGTGAGGATCGAACAGGATTACCTGTATCCTCTCTTCAAGAGCTCTCACGTCGCTTCCGCGAAGGCCGAAGCTCCGCGCACCTGGGTGCTCGTGCCTCAACGCAGGGTGGGGGAGGACACCGCCCCCATCGCGCGGATTGCCCCCAGGACCTGGAGGTATCTGTGCGAACACGGCGGTCTGTTGGATGCCCGCTCGAGCAGCATCTACCGCAACAGGCCTCGCTTCTCCGTGTTCGGGGTAGGGGAGTACACCTTCTTGCCCTGGAAGGTCGCCATCTCTGGCCTCTACAAGAAATTGAACTTCCGCGTCGTTCCTCCCATGGGCCAGAAGCCCGTCGTCTTCGATGACACCGTCTACTTCGTGGGCTGTGAGACGGAAGCGCGGGCGATGCAGGTGATGCGTCTGCTGGACTCGCGGCCCGCTCGCGAGTTCTTCGAGTCGCTCATCTTCTGGGACTCCAAGCGGCCCATCACCGCCGAGATTTTGAACAGGTTGGATCTGGACCTGCTTCAGCGCCGCCTCGTTTCTTGAGGGGCGCCGCTGCCCTTCGGGCTGCCTGCCGGCCTGGTGGGGCTCGGACATGGCCGTGGCACGGTGGCTTGCTCGGGTGGGACGGGATTCTCTTGGGGTTACGGGTATTTAGGACAGGGTTGATAGACCCTCACCCCGTCCCTCTCCCAGAGGGAGAGGGGATTTGTCCGGAGTGGGGGATCGGTTCGTCGGTGTTGTCGCACCCGGACCGGCCGGCGTGTACATAGGGACATCATGCGAGTCGTCGTTGCCATGAGCGGTGGAGTCGATTCCTCCGCCGCCGCCGCCCTCCTCAAGGAGCAGGGTCACGAAGTCATCGGTATCACCCTCAGGGTCTGGTCCTACGAGGGCAAGGCCCAGTGCGGCAGTTGCTGCAGTCCCGATGACATCGATGACGCCCGCGCCGTCGCCCAGACGCTCGGCATCCCCTTCTACGTCGCCAACGCCGAGGACCTCTTCAAGGACAGGGTCATCAACCCCTTCGTCCAGTCCTATCTCGGCGGCCGCACCCCCATCCCCTGCGTGGCCTGCAACCGCGACGTGAAGTTCAACTTCCTCCTCAAGCGCGCCCGCGCCCTCGGCGCCCGCCTCGCCACCGGCCACTATGCCCGCGTCGAGCAGCAGGACGGCCGCTATGTCCTCCGCCGCGCCGTCGACTCCTCCAAGGACCAGAGCTACTTCCTCTTCACCCTCGGTCAGCAGGAGCTCGCCGACATCGTCTTCCCCGTCGGCGGTATGACCAAGCCCGAGGTCCGCGCCGTCGCCGAGCGCCATTCGCTCCCCACCAGCCACAAGCCCGAGAGCATGGAGATCTGCTTCGTGCCCGATGGTGACTACGCCGGCTTCGTCGAGAAGGTCGCCGGCCCCCAGCCCGGTGGTGAAATCGTCGACTCCGAGGGTCATGTGCTCGGCACCCACTCCGGTGTGCACCGCTACACCGTGGGCCAGCGCCGCGGGCTCAACCTCGGGGGAGGGGAGGTCCGCTACGTCCAGCGCATCGAGCCCGAGACCCGCCGCGTCGTCGTGGGCCCCGCCGATGAGGCCTCGCGCGACTCCTTCGGTCTTCTCCAGCCCCACTGGGTGGATGGGCCTCCTCCTTCCGACAAGTCCGTGCTGATCCGCATCCGCCACCGCCACCCCGGTGCTCCCGGCCGCGTGGAGGTCTCTCCCCATGGTCTCGTGTCCATCCGGCTCGATGACCCCGCCCGCGCCGTGACGCCCGGTCAGGCCGCCGTGGTGTACGACGGCGATCGCGTGCTCGGCGGCGGGTGGATTGTTTGAGCCGTGCCGCAACGCTCCCGGCGTAACGCATCGCGCGCACTGAATTTGACCGACCTGTAGGCGGGGCGTACCTTCCGGCGCACCTCGACGCTACAGGCCGCGACACACTCGTGTGGCCGCGCCGGGGCGCCGTACACGCGAGGAACACCACGCCATGCGCGATGCCCACCGGATGAAAGAGAAGTTCGACGTCTCGCTCGACAACCGGCAGATCGTCAGCCTGTTGATCGCGGGGATCATCGTGATGGGAGCCGTGTTCGTGCTCGGCGTCGTGGTGGGCAAGCAGCTCGCCGGCAATGCCCAGGCCGCCGCCGCGCCCGATCTCCTCTCCGCGCTCGACGCCAACGCCCAGGCCCTCCAGCAGGCCCGCGAGGCCGAGTCTCCGCTCACCTTCCAGGACGAGCTCACCAAGAGGAGCGGCTCCGAGCCCGCTCCCTCCAACTCCAAGCCCGGCACCGTCACGGTCGCCATCCCTCCGCCCGCTCCCAAGCCCAAGCCGCCCGAGCCTGCCGAGGCTCCGAAGGTGGCCGATTCCGCGTCCGCCGAGGCCGTCGAGCCCGCTCCCAGCCCCACGGATGACGACTACGCCCCCGCGTCCAAGCCGGCCGCTCCCAAGCCCGCCGAGACCAAGGTCGCCGAGAGCAAGCCCGCTCCCTCTCCGGGCAAGGTGGAGCCCGCTCCCGTGCCTACCCGCACCACGACCCAGGGCAGCGGCCTGAAGGATGCCATCGCCCGGGCCACCCAGAAGCCCACCGAGGCCGTCCCCGGTGGTGCCTTCACCCTGCAGATCTCCGCCTTCCAGAACCGTCCGGAGGCCGAGCGTTTCGCCGCGAAGCTGCGTGACCGGGGCTACGCGCCGTACATCGTCTCCGCCGAGGTCCCCAACAAGGGCACCTGGTACCGCGTCCGCATGGGCAGCTTCCCCTCCAAGGACGCCGCCTCCCGGTACCTGGCCGACTTCAAGCGCGAGACCCAGCTCCAGGCCTTCGTGGCCGGCGCCAACTAGACGGAGGGTCGGTGGCGGGGTGGCGCCCGGAGTGCTATTGGGCGCCCCTGCAATGGATCTCCTCGACAACGTCATCCAGCCGTACGCCTGGGGCTCTCGGACCGCCATCGCCGAGCTGCTCGGGCAGCCGTCTCCCTCTGCCTCCTGTCAGGCGGAGCTGTGGATGGGAGCCCACCCTGGAGCCCCGTCGCGCGTGCGCCGGGGCTCGGATGTGCGGACGCTGCTGGAGGCCATCCGGTCCGCGCCGGAGCGCGAGCTCGGTGAGGCCGTGGCCCGCCGGTTCGGGCAGGACCTGCCCTTCCTGCTCAAGGTGCTCGCCGCGGAGACTCCGCTGTCCCTTCAGACCCACCCGAGCCTCGTCCAGGCCCGCGAGGGGTATGCGCGGGAGAACGCGCTCGGCGTTCCGCTCAACGCCCCGCACCGCAACTACAAGGACGCCAACCACAAGCCCGAGCTCATCTGCGCGCTGACCCCGTTCGATGCGCTCTGCGGCTTTCGCCGCGCGGACGAGACGCTCGTGCTCCTCGACTCGCTCGGCGTGGCGGCCCTCGAGCCGTTGCTCGCCCCGCTGCGCGCGGAGCCCGACGCGCGGGGGATCGCGCGCATGTTCGAGGCGTTGATGACGTTCCCCCGCGAGCAGCGCGGGCCCCTGGTGGACGCGGTGGTCTCGGCCTGTGCGGCGCGCGCGGAGCAGGGGAGCCGTTTCGCCGGGGAGCTGCGCTGGGCCGTGCGGCTCGGCGAGCTCTACCCGGGCGATCCCGGCGTCATCGGCGCGCTGCTGCTCAACCTCGTGCGCCTGCAACCGGGGGAGGCCATCTACCTGTCGGCCGGCAACCTCCATGCGTACCTGCGGGGCGTCGGCGTGGAGATCATGGCCAACTCGGACAACGTGCTGCGGGGCGGGTGCACGCCCAAGCACGTGGACGTCCCGGAGCTGCTCCGCGTGCTGGACTTCCGGTGTGGCCCCATCGCCCTCGTCCCGGAGTCCTCCACGGATGGGGTGGAGTTCGTCTATCCCACGCCCACCGAGGAGTTCCGCCTCTCGCGCATCCAGCTCCGCCCAGGGGTTGTCTCGCGGCCGGAGCGGCGGGGGCCGGAGATCCTCCTGTGCACCAGCGGCGCCGCCCGGCTGTCGGTGGGCGGACAGGCGCTCGCGCTGCCCCGGGGCGCGTCGGTGTTCGTGAGCGCGGCGGATGGCGCCTGGTCGCTCGAGGGCGACGGGGTCGTGTTCCGCGCGACCTCCGGCGTCTGAGCCTCACTCGGCCTGGGCGTTGCGGCTCCACTTGTCCACGTTGCCGTCACCGTCCAGGTCCTCGCCGATGCGATCCACCTGGTCCTTCTCCCAGTACTCCCAGTAGTCCACGCGGCCGTCGCCCGTGGAGTCCCGCTCCTTGCGCGCCAGCTTGCCCCGCTCGTAGTACGCCCACTCGTCCGTCCGGCCATCCCCGTTCAGATCCCGCTCCTTCCGGACGTTGACGCCCTTCTCGTAGAAGGCGACCGAGTCCACCTTCCCGTCGAAGTCCAGGTCCATCGCCTCGCGCTCACGCTCCCCGCGGGCGTCGTAGTACGTGGTCAGGTCCACCCGGCCGTCCCAGTTGATGTCCAGCTCCTTGCGGACCATCCGCAGGCGCGTCTCCCCCTCCGCCCCTCGCTCCTCCACCGAGTAGACCCACACGTCCGCCTTGTCGTCGGTGTTGGTGTCCCTCTCCGACACCTTCTCGTTGGACGCCGGCTGGGGGCGGATGGGCTCCGGTGCCGGTTGCCCGGCCTCCTTCTTCGCCGCCTCCGGTTGCTTCGCTCCCTTGTCGGACGCGCACCCACAGAGACCCACCAGGGCGAGCCCCACCACCCACTTGCTCATCGAGGACATCACCACTCCTGGCGCCATTTCGACGGCCGGTTCACGGGCCCCGAAAAACAGCGCTTCAATGGCCATGTAAGTCCATATATTTTCACATATCGCCATGGCCCGAAAGAAGATCAGCACGACCATCTACATCACGCCGGAGCAGAACGATCTGCTCAAGGCGTTGAACCAGAAGACCAAGGTCCCGGTGGCCGAGTACATCCGGCAGGGGATCGATCTCGTGCTGGAGAAGTACAAGGCGCAGCTGCCCGGGCAGGCCTCTTTCGACGAGCTCTAGATCATGACGAATCCGAAGAGCATGAAGGGCCAGCGGGTGGTGGTGCTGGGTGGAGCGGGCTTCCTGGGGTCGCATCTGTGCGAGCGGCTGCTCGACGACGGCGCGACCGGGGTCGTCTCGGTGGACAACTATCTCACCGGCTCCGAGCAGAACGTGGAGCACCTGCGGAGCCGTCCGGGCTTCGAGGTGGTGCGTCAGGACATCACCGAGGGGCTCTCGGTGGATGGGCCGGTGCACTACGTCTTCAACATGGCCTCGCCGGCCTCGCCCATCGACTACGCGAAGCTGCCGCTGGAGACGATGCGGGTGGGCTCCATCGGCACGGAGAACGGGCTGCGGCTGGCCCGGGCCAAGGGGGCGGTGTTCCTCCAGGCCTCCACGTCGGAGATCTACGGCGATCCGCTGGTGCACCCGCAGCGCGAGGACTACTGGGGCAACGTGAACTCCATCGGCCCGCGCGCCTGCTACGACGAGGCCAAGCGCTACGCCGAGGCGCTCGTCATGGTGTTCGCACGCTCGTACGGCGTCCAGACGCGCATCGTCCGCATCTTCAACACCTACGGGCCTCGCATGCGCCTCAACGACGGGCGCGTGGTGCCCGCCTTCGTGGGCCAGGCCCTGCGCGGCGAGGACTTCACCGTCTTCGGCGACGGCACCCAGACGCGCTCCTTCTGCTACGTGAGGGATCTCGTCGACGGCCTGGTGCGGCTGGCCCTGTCGGACGTCACCGACCCCGTCAACATCGGCAACCCCCGCGAGATGACCATGCTCGAGTTCGCCGAGGCGGTGCGCGCCGCGGCGGGTGGGGGAGGGCGGATCATCCACAAGCCGCTGCCCAAGGACGACCCCAAGCAACGCAAACCGGACATCTCCCGGGCCCGCCAGCTGCTCGGGTGGGAGCCGCGAGTACCTCTGGAGGAGGGACTGCGGGAGACAATCGCCTGGTTCCGATCGGTTGCCACCCGGGGTTCCACCCCCTAATTTTCCGGCGGTTTTCTCACGGTCGCCACTGTTGAGTGGCAGGAGTGTCGCGGTGAAAGTCCTCGTGACTGGTGGGGCGGGTTTCATTGGCTCGCACGTGTGTGATGCGTTCGTGCGCGCGGGCCATGAGGTCATCGCGCTGGACAACCTGTCGAGCGGGAAGAAGGAGAACCTGGACCCCAGGGTGCGCCTGGAAGTCATGGACATCCGCAGCCCGGAGGCCGCGGGCCTCATCCGGGCCGAGCGCCCGCAGGTGCTCTGCCACCTGGCGGCGCAGATGGACGTGCGCCGCAGCGTGGAGGACCCGCGCTTCGACGCGGACGCCAACATCCTCGGGTTCCTCAACCTGCTGGAGGCCTCGCGCGTCTCAGGTGTCCAGAAGGTGGTGTTCAGCTCGACTGGTGGGGCCATCTACGGCGAGCAGGACGTCTTCCCGGCCCCCGAGACCCATCCGACGCGGCCCGTGTCGCCCTACGGCGTCTCCAAGGCGGCCGGGGAGATCTACCTCGGCTACTACAAGGCCCAGTACGGGATGAAGTACGCCGCCCTGCGTTACGCCAATGTGTACGGCCCGCGGCAGAACCCGCACGGCGAGGCCGGCGTGGTGTCCATCTTCTGCCAGCGCCTGCTCGGCGGGAAGGACTGCACCATCTACGGCGAGGGCAAGCAGACGCGCGACTTCGTCTACGTGGAGGACGTGGCCCGCGCCAACCTGCTGGCGGTGGAGAAGGACGTGGTGGGCCCGGTGAACATCGGCACCGGCATGGAGACGGACATCAACCGGCTCTACACCCTGCTGGCCCAGGCGGCTGGCGTGGACAAGCCGGCCATCCTCGCTCCCGCCAGGCCGGGTGAGCAGATGCGCTCCTGTGTGGACAACGCCCTGGCGCGCCGGGTGCTGGGCTGGCAGCCGTCCGTGGAGCTCCCCGAGGGCCTGCGCCGTACCCTGGCCTTCTTCCGCGAGCACACCGCCCGCTAGCCGTTAGCCGTCCCGCCCACCCTCCTGGGTGGGTATCGCATCCCGGCGGCGGCCCGCTTGCCCGCCGGGCTCTCGGATGCATGGATTTTGGTGGGCTTCGGTGTTAGTCAAGCCGGCTTCGACGTAGCCAGAGGCCCCCCTACCATGCCGGCCGACAACGCTCACATCCGCAACTTCTCGATCATCGCGCACATCGACCATGGAAAGTCCACCCTGGCCGACCGCCTGCTGGACGCCACCGGTACGGTGACCAAGCGTGAAGCGCAGGACCAGTTCCTCGACAACATGGAGCTGGAGCGCGAACGGGGCATCACCATCAAGGCGCAGTCGGTGCGGATGAACTACACCGCAAGCGACGGCCAGAAGTACGTCCTCAACCTCATCGACACGCCGGGACACGTGGACTTCGCCTACGAGGTGAGCCGCTCGCTCGCCGCGTGCGAGGGCGCCCTCCTGGTGGTCGACGCCTCCCAGGGTGTCGAGGCCCAGACGCTCGCCAACGTCTACATGGCGTTGGACCACAACCTGGAGATCATCCCGGTCATCAACAAGATCGACCTGCCGAGCGCCGACGTGGAGCGCACGCGCCAGGAGATCGAGGACGTGATCGGCATCGACGGCTCCGGTGCCGTGCCGGCCTCCGCCAAGGAGGGCATCGGCATCAAGGACATCCTCGAGGCGGTGGTGAAGAACGTGCCGCCGCCCTCGGGTGATCCGGCCGCTCCGCTCCGGGCCCTCATCTTCGACAGCTGGTACGACAACTACCGCGGCGTCGTGACGCTGGTGCGCGTGCTCGAGGGCACGCTCAAGCTCAAGCAGAAGATCAAGCTGTGGAGCAACAACAAGACGTTCGAGGTGCAGGAGCTGGGTGTCTTCAGCCCGTTCTCCCGCCCGGTGCAGCAGCTCATGGCCGGCGAGGTGGGCGTGCTGGTGGCCAACGTGAAGGAGCTCCAGGACGCCAAGGTGGGTGACACCGTGACGGAGGAGCTGCGTCCCACGGACGCGCCCTTCCCGGGCTTCAAGGAAGTGAAGCCCATGGTGTTCTCCGGCATCTTCCCGGTGGACTCCGAGCAGTACGAGGGCCTGCGCGACGCGCTCGCCAAGCTCAAGCTCAACGACGCGGCCTTCACCTACGAGCCCGAGTCCTCCACGGCGCTCGGCTTCGGGTTCCGCTGCGGCTACCTGGGCCTCTTGCACATGGAGATCGTCCAGGAGCGGCTGGAGCGCGAGTACAACCTGTCGCTCATCACCACGGCGCCCTCGGTGGTGTACCGCATCACCGACTCGCAGGGCGCGGTGCTGCACGTGGACAACCCGGCCAAGCTGCCGCCGGTGCAGAAGATCGCCAAGTTCGAGGAGCCCGTCCTCACCTGTCACATCCACGTGCCCAACGACTACCTGGGCGCGGTGCTCAAGCTGTGCCAGGACCGGCGCGGCGTGCAGAAGGACATGAAGTACCTGGGCACCAGCGGCACGCGCGTGCAGGTGACGTACGAGATGCCGCTGGCCGAGGTCGTCTTCGACTTCTTCGACAAGCTCAAGAGCGTCACGCGCGGCTACGCCAGCCTCGACTACGAGCTGGCCGGCTACGTGGAGGCGGACCTCGTCCGCCTGGACATCCTCATCAACGGTGATCCGGTGGACGCGCTCAGCGTCATCGTCCACAAGGAGCGCGCCTACCAGCGCGGCCGCGAGGTGTGCCAGAAGCTCAAGGAGGTCATCCCGAAGCAGATGTACGAGGTGGCCATCCAGGGTGCCATCGGCGCGAAGATCATCTCGCGCGAGACGATCTCCGCCATCCGCAAGAACGTGCTCGCCAAGTGCTACGGCGGTGACATCAGCCGCAAGCGCAAGCTCCTCGAGAAGCAGAAGGAGGGCAAGAAGCGCATGAAGCAGGTGGGCTCGGTGGAAATCCCGCAGGAAGCGTTCCTCGCGGTTCTGAAGACGGAGGAGTAGGCCATGTCGACCACCGCGACCACGACTCCGCCGGGGGGCCTCGAGGCCAGCATGGCCGCCCGCCGGACGCCGGAGCAGCTCAAGGCCAGCCGTGCCCTGTTGTGGCGCGAACTGCTCACCAGCCTGTGGGCGCCCCTGGTCATCCTGGGGCTGGCCTTCATCCCCTACCTCGTCCTCATCGAGTTCATCCCGGCCTCCGCCGCGTGGGCCCAGCCGCTCATGCAGTACCTGGCCCTGGCGATGCTCATCTACTTCCTGGGGCTGATCGGCTGGCGCCTCGCCTCTCCCAAGGAGCGGCAGCTGCGCCACCTTCGGCACGAGGCGCGCGAGCTCATCGGGGAGATCGCCCGCATCCAGAAGCGCGTGCCCGGGAAGATCCCCGCCGAGACGTCCACCCGGCTGGCCGAGCAGGCCATGCAGGTGGAGGCCGCCTCGCTGGCCGCGGATGGCTCCCGGCTGGAGAAGGAGACGAAGGCGCTCGACACGCTGGCCACTCAGCTGTTGGGGGTCTGGCGCAAGCAGAGCGCCTGGGACTTCTTCTCCGGCTTCGCCAAGGCGCTGGCCATCGCGGTCATCATCCGCGTCTTCATCATCGAGCCGTACCGGATTCCGTCCGGCTCCATGCTGCCGACGCTGGAGATCGGCGATCAGGTCTTCATCAACAAGTTCATCTACGGAGTGCGGCTGCCCTTCACCAACTACGTGCCGTTCCAGATCGTCCGCCCGCCGGCACGTGGCGATGTGATCGTCTTCAACAACCCCGTGCGGCCCGAGCTGGACTTCATCAAGCGCGTCATCGGCATCCCCGGTGACAAGGTGGAGCTGATCGACAACGTCGTCTACATCAACGGTGTGGCCCAGCAGCGCACGCTGGTGACGGAGGACCTGCTCGTCCACAACAAGGGCGACAACGGTCCCTGGTTCCCCCAGCGCATGTTCCTGTTCCAGGAGAGTCTGGACGGCAAGGCGCACTCGGTGCTGCAGGACGGGCCCTCGCCCCGGACGCACTCCGAGGGGCCCTACGTCGTCCCCGCCGGCCATGTGTTCGTGATGGGTGACAACCGCGACAACAGCCTGGACAGCCGCTACGGCCTGGGCGAGCCCGGCCGGGGCGTGGAGTTCGTCCCCTACGGCCACATCAAGGGCAAGGCCATGGTCATCTGGCTGGCGCTCGGGTACGGGGGTTGGTTCAGCAACTTCCTGGAGGGGACCGGGCTGCGCACCGACCGCCTCTTCGAGCCCGTACGTTGAAAGCCGCGCGGGTGCTTGACGCGCCGCGCGCGCCGCTGCTACGCCCGGGGTTCATGCGCCATCCTTCTGGGAAGGTCAGCCTCGGTACCCTGCTGCTCCTGGCCGTTGTCGGAGGGGCCATCTACGCGGGGGCAATGGTGGGGCCCTTCTACGTGGACCACCTCGACGTGAAGGAAGCCGTCGCGGTGGCCCACAACCTGTCGGGCAAGAACTACTCCGACCCCATGTTGCGCAACATCATCCGGGAGCGCACCAGCCAGCTGGGCTCGCACTGGGAGAGGGACCAGTTCGACCGGGATGTCCTCAAGCCCGGCCTGGGGTTGACGGATGAGCAGATCCTCATCGAGCGCAGTGAGGTCACCCAGAACGTCCGCATCGAGGTGAGTTATGAGCGGACGGTCCGGCTCAAGCCGACCAACGCCGTCCGCACGCTGCGCTTCAGCGCCGTGAAGGAAGGCATCCCGGACTGATTAGGGAGCGTATGAGACACCTGCTGGGAATCGAGGGCCTGCGGCGCGCCGACATCGAAGCGCTGCTGGATCGGGCCGAGGCACACCTCCAGGGTGGGCCAGACGCCTCGCACGTCCTGCGGGGCAGGGTGGTGGCCAACCTCTTCTTCGAGGACTCCACGCGCACCCGCACCTCCTTCGAGATGGCGGCGCATGCGCTCGGGGCCCGCGTGCTCAACTGGACGGCCGCGGGCTCCTCCGTGTCCAAGGGCGAGACGCTGCTGGACACCGTGCGCAACATCGAAGCCACCGGCCCGGTGGTGCTCGTCATCCGGCACCGCTCCTCGGGGGCGCCGCACCTGGTGGCGAAGCACGTGCGCTGCGCCGTCGTCAACGCCGGGGATGGCACCCACGAGCACCCCTCGCAGGCCCTGCTGGACGCCTTCACCCTGCGCCGCCGCTGGGGCCGCCTGGACGGGCGCACGGTGGTCATCGTCGGCGACATCCTCCACAGCCGCGTGGCCCGCTCCAACCTGCACTGCCTCACCGCGCTGGGCGCGAAGGTGGTGCTGTGCGGCCCGCCCACGCTGCTGCCGCCCGGGCTGGAGTCCCTGGGCGCCGAGGTGTCCACGAGCCTCGACGCGGTGTTGCCCCGCGCGGACGCCGTCATGTGCCTGCGCGTGCAGACGGAGCGGCAGACGGAGAACTTCTTCCCCTCGGCGCGCGAGTTCTCCCGCCTGTTCGGGCTCAACGCCGCCCGCGCCGAGCGGCTCAAGCCGGAGGCGCTCGTCCTGCACCCCGGTCCCATGAATCGCGGGGTGGAGATCGCCCCGGCCGTGGCCGATGGTCCCCGCAGCGTCATCCTGGAGCAGGTGGCGCATGGGGTGGCCGTCCGCCGCGCCATCCTCGAGGAGGTGTGCCGGTGAACTCGACGATCCTCTTCCGCCGCGGGCGGGTGATCGATCCCCGTAACGGCGTGGACGGTGTGCGCGACGTGCTGGTGCGCGACGGCCGCGTCGCCGAAGTGTCCGAGGCGCCCCTGTCGCCGAGCGGGCCGGACGTCCAGGTGGTGGAAGCCGCCGGCAAGCTGGTGCTGCCGGGCTTCATCGACCTGCACGTGCACCTGCGCGAGCCGGGCGAGGAGGGCAAGGAGACGGTCCTCACCGGCTGCATGGCCGCGGTGGCGGGTGGCTTCACCGGCGTGGTGGCCATGCCCAACACCAAGCCCGTCAACGACAGCGTGCTCGTCACCGAGTACGTGAAGGCCAAGGCCCGCGAGGCGCGGCTGTGCCACGTGTACCTGGCGGGCGCCATCACCAAGGGTCTCCAGGGTGAGGAGATGTCGGAGATGGGCGCGCTCGTCGCGGCCGGCTGCGTCTGCATCACCGACGACGGCCGCCCGGTGATGAACGCCGGCCTCATGCGCCGCGCCCTCCAGTACGCCCAGCTCTTCGACCTGCCCGTCATGGTGCACGAGGAGGACCTGACCCTCTCCGGCAAGGGCGTGATGAACGAGGGCCGCACCTCCACGCGGCTGGGCCTCACCGGCATCCCTCCCTCGGCGGAGGTGGCCATGGTGGCGCGCGATCTGGTGCTCCTGGAGGAGACGAAGGGGCGGCTGCACGTGGCCCACGTCTCCTGCGAGGGCAGTGTGCGCCTCCTCCGCGAGGCGAAGCGCCAGGGCCTGCGCGTCACCGCCGAGGCCGCGCCCCATCATTTCACGCTGGATGACGAGGCCGTGGGCGCCTATGACACGCACGCCCGGATGAATCCCCCCCTGCGTACCCGCCGCGACGTGGAAGCCCTGCGCGAGGCCCTGGCTGATGGCACCATCGATGCCATCGCCACGGACCACGCGCCCCACGGCGTGCTGGAGAAGCAGGTGGAGTTCGACAAGGCGTGGAATGGCGTGGTGGGGCTGGAGACGGCCCTGGGTCTCACCCTGGCGCTGGTGCGCGAGGGCGTGCTGAGCCTTCAGCGGGCGGTTGCCCTGCTGACGGACGGACCCGCGAAGGCATTCGGGCTGCCAGGCGGTCATCTGGCGGCTGGAGCCCCGGCGGACATCGTAGTCGTGGAGCCGAACGCGGAGTGGACGGTGGACTCGGCGAGGTTCTTCTCGCGCAGTCGGAACACCCCCTTCCACGGTCGGCGATTGACGGGTCGGGTCGCCCAGACATGGGTCTCCGGGCGGCTCGTCTTCGAGGACGGTCACATCAAGGAGCACAGGTGATGAAGCGGGCAGTGCTCGCGCTGGCGGATGGCACCACCTTCGAGGGTCGCGCTCTCGGGGCGGCCGGTGAAACGGTCGGAGAGGTGGTCTTCAACACGTCGATGATGGGCTACCAGGAGATCCTCACGGATCCCTCCTACGTCGGCCAGATCGTCACCATGTCGTATCCCGAGATGGGGAACGTCGGGGCCAACCCCGGTGACGAGGAAGCGCCGAAGCCCCACGCCGTGGGCATGGTGGTGCGCAACGCCACCGCCCAGCAGTCCAACTGGCGCGCCCAGGAGTCGCTCGACGCCTACCTGAAGCGCCATGGAATTACGGGCATCGAGGGCATCGACACCCGCCGCCTGGTGCGCCACGTGCGCACGCACGGCGCGCAGATGGGGGTCATCTCCTCCGAGGGCCACACCGCGGCCGCGCTGGTGGAGCGCGCCCGCGCCGCCCGGGGCATGGAGGGGCAGGATCTCGCCACCGGCGTGTCCACGAAGGAGTCCTACCTCTTCACCACGCCCACGCCGAACCTGCTCGGCGAGGCCCCGCGCCCCGCGCCGGAGCTGCGCTTCGACGTGGTGGCCTACGACTACGGCCTCAAGCGCTCCATGCTCCACTTCCTGGTGGACGTGGGCTGCCGCGTGAAGGTGGTCCCCGCCGGGACGACGGCCGAGGAGGTGCTCGCGAGCAGGCCCCACGGCGTGTTCCTCGCCAACGGCCCGGGAGACCCCGCGGCGGTGAAGGGTGCGGACAAGGTGGTGGCCTCGCTGCTCGGCAAGGTGCCGGTGTTCGGCATCTGCCTGGGACACCAGATCCTCGCGCTGGCGCTGGGCGGCCGGACGTACAAGATGAAGTTCGGCCACCGGGGCGCCAACCAGCCGGTCAAGGACCTGACCACCGGCAAGGTCGAGATCACCTCGCAGAACCACGGCTTCGCGGTGGATGATGCGAGCGTGAAGGGCAAGGCCGTGGTGAGCCACATCAACCTCAATGACGGCACCGTGGAGGGCCTGGTCGTCCCCGACGCCCGCGCCTTCAGTGTGCAGTACCACCCGGAAGCCTCGCCCGGGCCGCATGACGCCCGGTACCTCTTCGCGCGTTTCGCGAAGCTGATGGCCGGAGAGTAGGATCTCGTAGCCCCATGGAATCCCCTCTTTCGCCGTTGTCGTACCAGCCCTATCTGGATCAGCTGATCGCCTTCGGGAGCCAGGAGTCGCGCAAGCCGGACCTGCTCGACGCCAAGGCGGAGTACTTGCGCCTCACGGGCGAGGTCTTCGAGGACGATCAGATCTTCGAGCTGCGGATGGCGTCCTTCCTGGACTACTACCTGTTCGACCGCGTCTCGCCGATCTCCAAGCTGACGCCAGCGGCGGAGCTGTACCAGCTGCGGCAGCAGGGGGCCTCGCCCGAGGAGGCCAACGCCTTCCGCTGCTTCACGGAGACCGTCCACGGTCTCTTCGAGGTGCGCAAGCTGGGCAAGGGCATGGTGCGCCTGCGCGAGCTCTTCTCCGGCAAGGACTTCGACGTCACCGAGCGGCGCACCGTGGCGGGGCTGGAGACGGGGGACGTGCTGGAGGCCCGGCTCATTCCGTTCGCCGGGCACCTGCTGTTCTCCTCCGCCTTCTGCTTCCACCCGCGCGTGGCCGTGAAGTCCATCAAGGCCGAGGTCAAGCGGCGCAAGAAGAAGGAGCCGGATCGTCCTCCCGTGGAGCTCGTCTGGGAGTGCGCCCGGCGCGCCGTGAAGGTCGAGCGCTACAAGCAGATCGCCATCGAGCGCATCTACGACTTCTCGCAGACGACGCCCTGGTTGGCTTCCGCGAGCTAGCCGGGCGGGGCGGGGGTGGCCCGGGTCCTCACGGTGCGGCGAGGACCTCCAGCAGCCGCCCCATGGCGCCGATCGCGTTGGCGCTCTCCTTGTTGGTCAGCACCGCGACGGCCGCCTTGCGCTCGGGAAGGTAGCCGGCGAGGGCCGAGAAGCCGGGGATGTTGCCGTCATGGAAGTGCAGCTCGCCCGCCGGAGTCGGCAGTCTCGCGAGCGCCAGCCCGTAGTCGGGGGCCTCCGGCATCTGGCGTGACACCCACTGGCTCATCTCCTCGCGCTGCTGGGCGGTGAGGAGCGAGCCCCCGAGGAGCGCCTGGTAGAAGGCGCTGACCTCGTCGGCGGTCGAGATCAGGGCGCCAGCGCTCCCCGCGGCGCTCGGGTGGAGCACGTCGGTGTAGTCCACCCAGGCGGTGCTCTCGGGCGACGGGTGGGTGTAGCCGCGCACGGTGAGGGCGGGCAGTGGCTCGAGCCCATCGAGTCCCGTGTTCTTCAGTCCCAGCGGGTCGAAGATGCGCGTGCGCAGTTGCTGGGTGAGCGGCGTCCCGGTCACCTTCTCGATGATGAGCCCGGCGAGGATGTAGTTGGTGTTGGAGTAGCTCCACTTCGTCCCCGGCTCGAACTCGGGGGACACGGAGACACCCAGGGCGACGAGCTCCTCGGGGTTCCAGACCTTGCCCGGGTTGGCCTCGAGCTGGGCGGCGAAGTCCGGGTGGGTGGTGTAGTTGGCCACGCCGCTTGTGTGATTGAGCAACCGGCGCACGGGGATCTCGTTCGCGCGGGGGATGTCGGGGAACCAGGTCGAGAGCGGGGCGTCCAGCGACAGCTTTCCCTCCGTCTGGAGCTGCAGCATCACCGTGGCGATATACGTCTTGGTGATGCTGCCGGCACGCAGCCGGTCCTCGGCCTTCATCTCGGTGGCGGGCTCCATCTGGGATTTGCCCGCCGCTCCATGCCAGGTGCAGTCCTGGAGGCGAAGCGACGCCGTGATTCCGGGGAGATCCTCCTCCTGGAGGGAGGTCTCGAGGGCCTTCTGCAGTCGAGGCGCGAGCCGCTCACAGGTGGAGACGGGTGTCTGGCCGCCAGGGCCGGGGGGTGGTTCCGTGTCACAGCCCGTGAGCCACAACGCCAGTGCCGCACCCAGGGAGATTCGTCCGAAACGAGAGATGTGCATGTGCCGTCCTTCAATCGGGGCTCGCGTGCGCGGCCCGTACGGTTCGCGCACTCAAACACCCGCGCCTCGTGGATCTGTCACCCGGGCGTGCGCTCAGGGTCTGGCGTAACCGAGAGGCCTCGCTTCCAATCCGGCGGGGGAGGGCTCGTGGATGAAGGTAACCCATCCCTCCCGCCGGGAGTGGCGGGGCACGTAGGAGAGGAAGAGCTCGGAGCGCTCCCGGACCTCGCCTCCCTGGCGCAGGTCCACCCCCACCCGGACCTCCTCCGCGGTTTCCTCCCCGCGGTTCTCCACGGTGATGGGCACCCGCCAGTATCCACTCCCCCGAAGGGGCGTCCCCACGGTGACCACCAGGTCCGGCGGTGTTTCGTCCATCGTCCACGCGTCCACCGCCACGTAGCCCAGCACCGCCGCCACGAACACGCAGCTGACAGCGAAGACGAGCCGCTCCAGCCAGTTCCAATTCGCCTTCATGATTGGATGAGCAGCCTTCCCGCGGAGGCGCCGAGCGTCCCCGCGAATCCCAGGACCACCACCTGCGCCACGCAGATGGACAACCCATTGCCTTCGAAGCGGCCGAAGAACCACAGCACCAGCGCCGAGGAGGCGAGCGCCAGCGCATAGGTGATGACCGTGCCCATCAGCACGTCTCCCAGCCGGCGATGCCGGGCGAAGCGGCGCGCGCCCGTGAAGTCGAGCTGGTACAGGATGAGCCCCCCGAGCAGCAGCGAGAGCATCGCCGTCCCCAACAGCTGCCCGGGGGTCAGCTCCACGGCGATCATCACGATCTCCTCCGTGGGCGCCACGTTGGCCGCGAAGAGCACCGCTCCGCAGAAGCCGATGACGAGCTGTCCGGGCACGTGCTCGGCCGCCTCGCGCTCCGTCTCCTCGCTCCCTTCCTTGCCGCCTCCGCCCCCGAACTGCGCGCTGC
This sequence comes from Archangium lipolyticum, assembly GCF_024623785.1. NCBI lineage: Bacteria > Pseudomonadati > Myxococcota > Myxococcia > Myxococcales > Archangiaceae > Archangium > Archangium lipolyticum. The sequence continues at coordinate 113,007 of NZ_JANKBZ010000022.1, read as the reverse complement.
CCACGGAGATCCCGATGGCCACGGTGCCCGCCTCCACCGTCACCATTCCCACCGCCTCCGGCCACGAGCTGTTCGCCGTGATGCGGCCAATCAGGAAGAGCACCCCCGTGGACACCAGGAGCCCCAGCCCCAGCTCCTCCACCGAGTCCGTGAACACCTCGCTCCAATCCACATCCCGCCGGAAGCCGCCATAGCGGTTGTAGCCGAGCAGCAGCACGAAGGTCCCCAGCAGGTAGAGCAGCAGGTGGGCGGGCCGGGCGATGAAGCCCGCCCACCACACCTCCATCGTGTAGAGCAGGGGAAGGCTGAAGAGCAGCCCGCCCGCGATGCCCCGGCCGTACTCGCGCAGGGACTCCATCACCGGACGGCGGCGCCTCTGGGGTGAAGCGTCTTTCTCCGGCTCGTGCCGCGCGTCATCCATGGCGCCGCCAATGTATGCAGTCCCTCCCGGGTGGACAGTCCCCACCCACGCCTCGCTGTTGCCCGGATTCGATTGTGGATACCCTCGGCGCATGCGGAGTGTTCGAGCGTTCTGGGTCCGGTGTTTCGTCGTCCTCCTGGGGTGCTGCACCGTGGGCTGTGGCCTGGTGCGCAACGCCATCCAGGAAGATCGGCGGTCCTCCCATGAGCTTCCGGCCTTCACCCACGAGCCGGGGTCCTGGCGAACGGAAGCCGTGCGCATGCGGGATGGTGTGGAGCTGTCCACGCGCATCTTCCTGCCGAAGGGAGTGGAGCGCGCACCGGTGGTGCTCATCCGCAACCCCTACGACCTCGGGCCGTTCATCGATCTGACCTGTGATCTGTTCGTCCGCTACGGCCTGGGTTGTGTGCTGCAGGACGTGCGGGGACGGATGGCCAGTGGCGGTGAGTGGTGGCCCCTGATGAACGAGGTCTCCGATGGCCAGGACACCCTGCGCTGGCTCGTGGGGCAACCCTTCGTCGATGGCAACATCGCGCTCTACGGCATGTCGTACCTCGGAGGCACGGCGCTCGCCGCGATGACGGGGGAACTGCCGGTCGAGGTGAGGACGGTGGTCGTCTCCGTCTTCGGCACGGACCTGCGGGAGGTGGTCTCCGAGCGAGGGCACCTCCCGCATGAGCTGTTGACGGCGTGGGCGGCCTTCATGCCGGGCCGCCAAGGGACCCGTGCCTCGGCGGGGAAGGCCTACCGGAAGATGCTCGAGCACCGGCCGCATCTCGAGGCCGATGTCGCGGCCACCGGCGCGCCGCTTCCGTTCTACCGGGAGTGGCTGAACGCGTTGGAGCCCGGGGGAGGCCTGTGGCGGCGGCCGGAGACCGAGGCCCTGCGGCGGATGCCGGAACGGCTCCCGGTCCCGATGCTCCTCGTCGGTGGCTTCGATGATCCCTTCCTGCCGGCCACCCTGCGCACGTGGGAGTCACTCGCCTCGCGCGACCGGAGCGTGATGGTGCTGGGGCCGTGGAACCATGTGGGCGCGCAGAGCGGGGCCGTGAAGACCCCCGGTATCAAGGACGACATGAACCAGTGGGGGTTCACCATTCCGTGGCTGCGCCATGCGCTCCAGGGCGTGCCCCTGCCGTACGAGGCGGGCCGCGTGGTGGTCGCCGGGCACGGGGACAGCGGGGCCCGTGTCCTGCCCACGTGGCCTCCCGCGACGCGGGAGCAGGTGTTCTTCCTGGACACGGCGCCGGCCGGAGGTGCGCCCGGGGCGTGTGCCTCGGCCTCGTTGGGCGCCCAGCCACCGGCCGCGTCCGCGTCGCTGACCTACCGATACGATCCCGCCGAGCCCTGGCGGAGCGAGGGTGGGGCGCGAGGGCTGGCCTTCGCCATGTTGGGCCGCCAGGGAATCACGCCGGGCCCGGTGGTGCAGACGTGGCCGTGCGCGCGGCAGGACGTGCTGCGCTTCGTTGGACCCGCGGCGGAGTCCGATATGCGCATCGCCGGCCGCGCTCGGCTGCGTCTTCGCGTGCGGTCGAGCGCGGAGGACACCGCCTTCGTCGCCAAGCTCGTCGACGTGGATGCGGAAGGGCGCGCGCTGCATGTCACCGACGGTGCGGCGACCCTGCGTCTGCCGCTGGCGGACACGCTGGAGCCCCTGCCATACGCACTGGGCAGTGAGCGCGAGGTGGAGATCGACTTCTATCCCGCCTCGTGGGTGCTGGCGAAGGGCCACCGGCTCGGGCTCTGGGTGTCCTCGTCGAACTACCCCATGCTGTCGGCGCACCTGAACACCGCGCGCCCCTGGTACGAGGAGACGACGCCGGTGGTGGCCGCGCAGACGGTGGAGCTCGGAGGAGGGGAGGGAGCTTCGAGGCTGCTCCTGCCGGTAGAGCTTCCGGGTGGAATCCCATGACCGAGCCATCGGGCATCTTGTGTCCGCAGTGTCAGACCCGATCGGTCCACTTCCTCCGCGAGGACCCGATGGGGATCCGGCTGTACCAGTGCACGTCATGTCTGGAGGTGAAGCGGAGTTGTCCTCGCTGCAACGAGCAGGGCTGGCTGGAGCATTTTGTGGTCACCGAGAGTCCATACAGCCGTTACATCTGCGATGAGTGCGCATCGGTGTGGACTCCGTCCCTGATTCGCTTGGATGCCGATGGCGTGATCCAATCGGCCCTGTATGGGAGTGAGCTTCGTCAGGTCTGGGACATGGAGGTTTCAACTCCTCCAAAAGCGAAGGCTTGATCGAGCGCTGTCCGTTCGATGCCAGGGGGGAAGACACACTCCGGTCAGGCAGATGTTGCCGCAGGTTCATCGTCGCCCGGTAGATGCCCCGCCATGAGCGCTCTCGCTCATCCCTGCTCGACGAGAACCTCCCCATGAGAAGGTTGCTGCTGTTCTCCACGCTCTGCGCCGCGGTATCGGGCATTGCCTGCGATTCCCCTCCCAAGGACAACGGCACGGTCAAGGAGCCCACGCTCATCAGCCGGGCCATCCTACCCTCGGATCTCTACCAGCCGGGGCCTCCCTCGGGTGCTCTCGTCACCCCCGACAACGGTGTGACGGGTCCGCTTCCGGGCCAGCCGATCCCCGGCTTCTCGGCCATTCTCGATGCGGGGGGTGGTGAGTTCTGGGCCATGCCCGACAACGGCTTCGGTACGAAGAACAACTCGCCGGACTTCCTGCTCCGCATCTACCGCATCCGCCCGCAGTTCCGCACGGAGAAGGGCGGCAGCGGTACGGTCGAAGTGCTCTCCTTCGTGCAACTCAGCGATCCGGATGGGAAGATTCCCTTCGCGCTCACTCGCCAGGACCGGCTGCTGACCGGCGCCGACTTCGACCTCGAGTCCGTGCGCCGCACACAGGCCGGCGACTTCTGGTTCGGTGAGGAGTTCGGGCCGTTCCTCCTGCACACCGACGCGAACGGCAAGGTGCTCGAGGCGCCGATTCCCCTGCCCGATGTGCGGTCGCCGCAGAATCCCTACCTCCCCGGGGAAAATGCGTGGACGCTCCGTGCCAGCCGTGGCTTCGAGGGCATGGCCCTGAGCACCGATGGCAAGTGGCTCTACCCTGTGATCGAGGGGGCGCTCCGCGAGGATACGGATCCCCGGCGCCGCATCGTGAACCAGTTCGATCTGGCCGCCGGCAAGTACACCAGCCAGAAGTGGAACTACCGGGTGGACGCGGAGTTCCCGGACGCTGTCATCGGCGATTTCACGGCACTGGATGCCAACCGCTTCCTGGCGATCGAGCGCGACGATGATCAGGGCGAGCAGGCCCGGCAGAAGAAGATCTACCTGGTCGACCTGCGGCGCATGGACGCCGAGGGGTACCTGGAGAAGCAACTCGTGGTGGATCTGCTGCGGATCCGGGACCCGAACGGAATCTCGCTCCCGGCCCGGGCGGGTGAGTTCGGTGTCGGCGACCCGTTCTCCTTCCCCCTCCAGTCCGTCGAGAGCCTCGAGGTGCTCGACTCCGAACGGCTGCTGATCGCCAATGACAACAACTACCCTGGGAGTGACGGGCGCTGGATCGCCCGCGATCGCCCGGACGACATCGAGCTGATCATCGTCCGCGTGCCGCCCCTGCGCCCCTGAGCCAGTGGCTATGATGGCGGCATGATCCACATCGTTCATGCCGCCATGCCAGGGCAGATCGATCAGGCACGTACCCTCATCCTGGAGTACACGAAAGCCCTGGGTATCGACCTCGGCTTCCAGGATTTCGAGCAGGAGATGGCCGATTTCCCGGGGGCCTACTCTCCACCGAGCGGCCGCTTGTTGCTCGCCCTGGACGGGTCTGACGCCGCGGGCTGCGTGGGAATTCGCGGGTTGGAGCAGGGCGCGTGCGAGATGAAGCGGCTCTACATCCGTCCCGCCTATCGCAGCCACGGCCTGGGGAGGAGGCTCGTCGAGGCCGCCTTGGAGCAGGCGCGAGCCATCGGATATTCCGCCATGTACCTCGACACGCTGCCCGAGATGGAATCCGCCATCAGGCTGTATCAGGCTTTAGGATTCGAGCGGACGGCGCCGTACTACGACAATCCCATCCCCGGGGCTCTGTTCTTCAGGCTCCAAATGTAGCTGACGGCTGACGCGATGCGTCGAGCGCTGCCTGGGGGAAAGTAGCTACGGTGGTCGTTCCGCCGATAACCCCAAACGGCCGGATCCCCACCCGGGTTCTGGAGTTGGTCATGCAACAAGCCCGTGTCGCCGGTCGTGGCCAACTGTACCGGCGGGTCTGCCTCGCCGTAGGTCTGGCCCTTCTGCCATCTGGGTGTGCATCAACGAGCGTCTCGGGACTCGGCGGTAGCTTCGCACTCGCTCAGGCACAGTGCGACCAGACTGACAGCACCGTCACCTGTTGCCTCAAGCAGAACCCAGGTCAGTACGAGCGGTGTGGTGCAATACCCCCAACAGAGGCCACTCTCCCCAACTATCTACCGCCTGGACGCCCTGAGTCCGAAGCGTCGCCAATCCCCGAGCTTCCGACGCAAGACGAGAGGGACGAGTGGGAGAAGGACATTTGTCTACCGAGCTACGAGAAGTGCAGAAGTGGGAGACATGACGGCCGGGTCTGGGGTGAGTCGCAGTGCAAGGCGTGCTTCGACGCCTGCATGCGGTACGGCTACTGGCCCTTGCGTGCTAACGGGAAACCCTGTCCTGGAGCGTGAGCATGAAGACTTCACCCCAGGAGCATTCCGCGACCTTCAACGAGGATCTCGATCTTCACTACCTGGAGTTGCTCAAGGCGAAGGCACCCTATGAGCAATGCAGGCGCGAGCTCCTGATGCTGGAGAAACACTGGCTGCAAAAAGCGAAAACCCCTGCCCAGCGCCTCGCGGTGCAGCGCATCATCGCAAGTACCCTTCTCACCGAGACATACGGCAACAGACTGCCTTGGAAGGAGTTTGGTCGGTGGCTTCGTCGTATCCAGCAGCTCGGCTTTCGCGATCTGGGGATGCGCGTTCATGTCGCCTGCCTCTACGTGCAGTCACTTCACCTCTTTCCCCGGCAGGCTCGCGAGGCGTGGGCCATGTTGGAGGATACGGAGAGGAGAGCGCACCGACTCCGTCGAGAGAACCCCCTCCGCGAGGAGCACCTGGAGGCCATCGCGCACGCGAAGAAGGTCGCCAGAGTGGGCCCGCCCCGGTTACGTGGACAGTAGATGGAAGATCCAATGCTTACCCGTGTGGTTGATGCGCTCCGGCCCGTTCCTGGTCTGACCGCGCTCGTTCTCGGTGGTTCGCGCGGAAGAGGCACGGCTGGCCCCGCTTCCGACTACGACATCGGCCTGTACTACGAGCCCGACGCGCCGATCGATCTCGTGGCCCTCCAGGCGGCCATCGCCCCACTCGTCGATGCTCCATCGTCGACGGTGACCCGGATCGGTGAGTGGGGGCCGTGGATCAACGGCGGCGGTTGGCTCACCATCGCGGGCACGGAGGTCGATCTCCTCTACCGCGATCTCGGACGCGTGCGCGAGGTCATCGCCGAGGCGCGGCAGGGCCGCTTCTCGATGAACTACCAGCCAGGCCACCCTCACGGCTTCTGCTCGGTCATCTGGATGGGAGAGGTCGCGACCTGTCGGCCGCTCCTCGATCCGTTCGGCCGCATCGCGGAGCTGAAGGGGGAGACCTGGCCCTTCCCGGAGGCGCTGAGGGACGCGCTGATTGCCCGCTTCGGCTGGGAAGTGGGCTTCGCCATCGAGAATGCCGGGCTCGCGGCCAGGCGCGCCGAGCAGACGCACATCGCGGGCTGCGCCTACCGGGCGCTGTGCTGCGTGGCGCAGGTGCTGTTCGCCTTGAACGGCCGCTACCTCATCAACGAGAAGGGCGCCGTCGCCGAAGCCGCGACCTACCCGATCACGATCGAGGGCCTGGCCAATACGCAGGCCGAGATCTGGCGCGACATCGGCAACGCGGACCATGAGAGCGCGCTGCGTCGGCTGCACGGCTTGTCCGACGCGCTACGCGCGATCGTCGAGCGAGCGGGGGCGAAGGTGTGAGTCGCACCGCTGGCCGTGACGGTCTATTCGTCACAGCTCGATAGGGGTGCCATCCAGACGGGTGAAGGCAAACCCCTGGAAGACCGACTCGGCGTAGGTGGGGCGCTCCTCCCGGAGAAGGCGGATGGCCACATCCTCGCCCAGACGGAAGCCGGCGAGATCATCGGCCCGGTAGTGGATGCCGTACGCATCCCGTCCCATCGAGGTGTTGTGGGCGAGCTTGTTGAGCTCCCCGGCCACGGTGAGTGGGGGTCCATCCACACCGGGCACGTAGGGCTCGAGTCCCGTGCCGTCACGGTTGGGTTTGACGGGGTTGGGGATCACGAAGTCCTCCTTGAACCAGGCCTTGAGGAGGGAGACGCGGGAGCCCGCGGTGTAGCCGTGCCCCGCCGGGTGGGAGGGATCCGTGGGCGAGCCGATGGGCATCATGACTGGCAGCAGGAACGAGCCCTGGCCGTCGTTCAACCCCCGCCGCTTGTTGACCAGCTCGTTGTAGGCATGGATGCGATCGAGCACGGGCGAGTCCAGCAGCTCCGGGTGGATGGGGTAGTCCGCGGCGCCCTGCCGGCGGTTGTGCACGCGCCCGCCAAAGGCATCTGGCCGCAGGTAGCGGTGGATGAACCACTTGCCATAGAAGCCGTGGTGGCTGGTCCGGGTGAGGCAGCCCAGCAGCGTGAGCAGGTGGGACGCCCCGAAGCTGGCGAACCCGGTCTGCGTCCTGCTCGCCTTGTAGGGATTGCGGTCGCTCAGGGCTGCATCGCCCAGGCCCAGGAGGATGAGGGCCGCCCGGAGGTAGGGGGTGAAGTGCACGTCCGAGTTGGCGTTCTGGCCCAGCGCGCGCAGATCGTGGATGTACCGGGGCACCGGATCCATGCGCGGAGGGGTGATGGTCGTCCCCGCGGGGAAGCCGCGCTGCGCCGCCAGCCACTCGTCATAGGACGTCATGAAGTCGATGCCCTCGCCGGTGGTCACGGGCAGCGGAACCCTGAGCCGGGACTCGATGGGGATGCCATCGTACGTCCAGGGCCGCAGCAGGAACTGGGAGACCATGGGTCCCTCCAGGACTCCGGGGCTGTCCATGCGGAAGAGCGTCTGCGGGGTGATGGGCTTGGGGCCCTGGTAGCCGGAGTACCGGTTGAGATCCTCGATGGCCGCGGCGATGGTGGGATCGGTGGAATAGTCGGTGAAGGGGATGTCGCGGCAGAGCGCCATCCAGTAGAGCTCCGCCACCTGGGCCGCCGCCTCGGGACTGGCCAGGGCAGGGGGCGTGTCGAGATGCACGGCGGCGGCATCCGGTCCCACCAGATCGTACGTCAGGCCGCCCAGGGGGTTGGTCAGCTTCAGTCGGCCGCCCAGCGGGAGGGCCTCGAAGTCCTCGAAGCGGCCGGTGGCGAGCGCGCGCAGCATCGCGTTGTAGGCACTGGGGTCCACCTCGCCCAGCTCATTGTGGGGCAGGCCCTTGGAGTAGTTGCCAATGCGATGGGGGTAGCGCTCTTCATCCCCGTTGGTCCGCTTGGGGAAGACGCCCTGCTTGAACTCGTTGAGGGCGGCCTGGTGGCGCAGTTGGTACGAACGGATGCGCCGGGCCTGGGCCCGGTGCGTTTCCGGATTCGTGGGGTCCTCGGGCGGCTCACAGGCGAATTCGCTCACCGGGGCGCCCGCCGCCAGGGCGGCCAGCGCCGTGCCTCCCAGCCCGCCCAGGAAGCTGCGGCGGCTGGGCAGTGCCGGCGGGTTCACCTCCTTGGGTGTTGCCTGGGCGTGGTCCGCCGCTGACTCCCGTGACGGAAAGTCCTCGTGTTGCTTTTCCATGTGTCTCCCCCCACTGCCGCGGCTCGCTTCCCACGAGCCTCGCCCCCACCTCAATCACTCATCCTCCAAGGCCGTCAATTTCACTCTCCAGCCCGGTTGATTCACTGACGCTCATCCATGACGACTGTTGGCCCGCCGCCTGCGAAGACGTCTTGGAGGGCCACGTAGCTGTCGAGCAGCACTCCCTGAACAAATCGTGGCGAACCTACTATTGGTAGGTTACTAGAGGTAGGAACCCGGGCCGGATGGGCGCGACCGCTTCCGGCCACGCCACCGCCCCGCCATGCAGAGGAGCCCTCCCGACATGTCCACGAATACACAGCAGCCCGTTCTCATCATCGGAGGCTCCGGCGTCGTCGGCAGTCGCGCGGCCCGAGCACTTCGTCGGCTCCAGCCAGCCCTTCGCATGACCCTCGGCGCGCGAGACCTCGCCCGGGCCGACGCGCTCGCGAAGGAGCTCGGCGGTGCGAATGCGGCGAGAATCGACCTGGAGCGCCAGGACCTGGGCCTCCCCACCGATGCGGCCTTCAGTGCCGTGGTCGTGTTCCTGAAGGACACCTCGCTCAATTCGATGAAGTACGCGCAGGCCAAGGGCATCCCCTATGTCGCCTTCTCGGACTTCGTCTTCGACATCGGTCCAGTGGTCGCGCACTACATCCACAAGCCTGGCAGCGCCCCCATCCTCATGCTCGGCCACTTCCTCGGCGGAACGGTGACGCTGGCGGCCCTCCTCTTCGCCAGGGAGTTCCAGCGCATTCATTCCATCGAAATCGGCGCGGTCTTCGATGAGGAGGACGTGGGCGGGCCCGCGGCGAAAGGCGACCTGGAGCGCGTCGCTCAGAGCGTGCCGCATCCTCTGCTGCTCAAGGACGGGAAGTTCCTCTGGGCCCAGGGAGAGGACGCGACCCGCGTCTTCCGGGGCGTGGATGGAACGGAGTGGAAGGGGCAGGCCTACCCGCTGCTCGACGTCGTGAGCCTCGCGGCCGCGACGGACGCCAGAACCGTTCGCCTCGACTTCGCGGTGAGGCCCACGGCCAGCCGCCGCCCTGGCCAGGGTCTTTCACACGAGGTCATCATCGAAATCGTGGGCGAGCGGAAGGATGGGACGACGGGACGCGTCCGTCACGAGCTCACCGACGGCGACGTGCACTCCGGCATGAGCGCCCGAGGCGCTGCGCTCGCGGTAGAGCGGCTGCTCGGCCTCGCGGGGGGTCCTCCCGTGGTGCCAGGGCTCTACCACCCCGAGGGACTGCTCGACCCGGCCTACGTGATCGAGCGGTTGAAGGAGTTCGGCACCCGCGTTCAACGCGTGTGACGCCGGGTTCGATCAGCTTTCCTTCTTGATCTGCTGGGCGAGGTAGTTCGTCTCGCCTACCTGCTTCATCAGCTCGATCTGGGCTTCGAGCCAGTCGATGTGCTCCTCGGTGTCCTCGAGGATCGTCTCCAGCAGCTCGCGGCTGCCGTTGTCCGCCAACGAGCGGCACAGCTCGATGCCCTCGTTGAGGCGCTTCTGCGAGCCGAGCTCCAGGTCCAGATCCAGGCGGAGCATCTCCGGGATGGTCTCGCCCACGTTCACCTTGCCCAGACGCTGCAGGTTGGGCAGGCCATCGAGGAACAGGATGCGCTGGACGATCCGGTCGGCGTGCTTCATCTCGCCGATCGACTCTTCGTAGATCTTCTTTCCGAGCCGCTCATACCCCCAGTTGCTCGCGATGCGCGCGTGCAGGAAGTACTCGTTGATCGCCGTCAACTCGGTGGTCAGGATGTCGTTGAGGAGGTCGAGGACCTGGGGGTGGCCTTTCATATGGCCGCGGACACTACCGGGAGGGTGATGCCCGTACAATCCTCCCGAGCGGCGGATGCGGATGTTGAACGGGCCTCTTGCCGGGTCTCCATGATCAGCTGAGCCAGCTGGCCCTTGCACCCGCCACACCCGGTTCCAGCTCCACACGCGCGTCCCAGGTCATCCACGGTCCGCACTCCCTCGGAAATCCGGGCTCGAATGGTCCGATCCGACACGACACGGCACAGGCACACGATCATACGGGGCTCGAGTCACGACTTGCCGCGACAAGCGGCGCTCATTCAAATGAGAATGATAATAAGTTTCAAAACCCCCCTGGTCAAGCCGCGCCCGGGGAGGGCTCTGACCAGGAGCGCACACCAGGCTCTTCGCGGTTGCGGGCTGGCTGGAGGGCAGGCGGCCTCCCGTGACGAAGAGGGCAGCGCTGGTGGACGCCCGGCACGGGCCTTGCCATGGCAGAATCTTGAGTGAATCCGGGCACCTGGAATCCACGGAGGCAGTCCTCGCCAAGGAGGATCCCGCATGAGCGCCTACCCTGGCTTGCGGCCCGACACGATCGGTACGTGCCACACCACGTATTGGGGTGGGGTCTCGATCGCAGAGATCATGGCATCGAAATCGGCGGTGACCTCGGCGATCGGACGCCGGGTCACTCCCGCCAAGGGGGCCGCGTAACCGTCGCGCCAGGCCTTGAGAATGCCGGCGAAGGTGGCGCGCGGCACGCGCAGCGTGTCGACGGTGACGTAGTCCATCGCGATGTCGAGATAACCGAACCGTTCCAGCAAGGGCGGCGAATGGCGGCCGATGCGGGCATCGCAGCCGATGTTGTGTGCGAACGGGATCACGTGCGTGTTCCAGAACCGGTCCGGATCGAAGGTCGCACCCTCGTGCACGGGCATGTGCAACATGCCGTAGTCCTCGGACAGCAGGTGGAGCCAGCCGCCGGGCTTGAGCACGCGGGAGAGCTCGGTCAGCACCTGTGGGAAGTCGGGCACCGCCTGCGATACGTGCCGGCACACCACGAGGTCGAAGCTGGCATCGCCCTGCTTGAGGGCGAAGGCATCGCCCTGCTCGTAGCGGATGCGCCCACCGGACGCGTCTCCCTGGCGGCGCGCGAGCGCGAGGTTCGACTCGAGGATGTCGATGCCGAGCAAGGTCGCCTGTGGGTAGAGCGCGGCCAGCCGCCGGGTGATCTCCCCGGTGCCACAGCCCAGATCGAGGATGCTCAACGGCCCCGACAGGCCATAGCGGTCGAACAGCCTCTGTTCCTGCGGCCAGATGGCCTGGGCCTGGTGCGAGAGGTTGCGCGCCATCGACTCGTCGCCCATCTGTTCTGCTTGCGGATTGCGATCGTTATCCATGTTGTTCCCTGCGGCGATCCTACTGACGGTGGAGGTGGCCGGGCCAGACGCGTGCTCCGGCTGCGGATGCACCTTCTGCTGGGGGGAGCCGGTCTTCAAGTACGGACTGTTCAGCATCGGGCATGGCGTTGAGTCGTATGTATTCGCAAAACACATGACTGGTGCATTGTCTGGCGCCTTTGTTTGTTTTCTCGGGAGCGGATGGGAGGATGTTCATGCGCGCAATCATAGCCAGAATCCATCGGATTCTTTCCTTGCTGCTCTGGGGATGCATCGTCTGTGCAGCCGGGTGCTTGGACAGCGCCCGGGACAACGGCTCGCCGCCGGAAGGGACGGGATATCACCGGAGCGAGCAGGACCTGAGCGGCGTGACTGCCCAGTCCGGTGGCAACGTCTTTCTCATCGGTAGCGGCATCTATGACATCACCGGCCCGGCCGGAGAGATCACGATGATGGGATTTGCCGTGTCGGATCAGAAAACCGCCGGCATCCACATGAGGTTGCGGTCGCGGGCTTTCGTCATCGGCGACGGTAGCAGGCGGGTCGTCTTTGTCAGTGCCGACCTGGGCCAACTCTTCCAGATGGTGAAACTCAAGGTGAGCGAGAAGATCGCGGCCAATGCCGAGCTCGCTCAATATTACAGCACGAAAAACGTCCTCCTGTCGGCGACGCATACCCACAGCGGCCCCGGGGGCTATTCGGGACACTTCCTGTATGACGCGACCGTCAACGGGTTCGTGAAACAGAACTTCGACGCCATCGTGGACGGCATCTACCAGTCCATCCTGCGCGCCCATGACAACGTGAAGCCCGGCAAGATCCTCGTCAACGAAGGAACGATCGAGGGCTGCGGCGGGAACCGCGCGGTGGAAGCCTACAACAACAACCCCGCGGCGGAGCGGGACCGGTATGACGGCATCACGGACAAGACCATGACGCTTCTGAAGCTCGTCGGCCTCGATGGCGAGGAGATCGGCATGGTGAACTGGTACGCGGTGCACCCGGACAGCATCGGCCCTGGAAACAAGTTGATCAGCGGCGACAACAAGGGCTGGGCGTCGTACCTCTTCGAGAAGGACAAGGGGACGGATTACCTGGCGGCCAGGACGTTCGTGGCCGCGTTCGCCCAGTCCAACGCCGGCGATGTGACGCCGAACATCGGGTTCGGCCAGGCGCCCCCTGATTTGACGTTCGAAAAGAACAAGAGCCTGGAGAACGCCACCCTCAAGCAATACAACAAGGCGAAAGAGCTTTACGACGGCGCGACGAGGGAGCTGACCGGCTCGGTGGATTTCCGCCACGAGTGGGTGGATATGAGGACGCTCTACGTCGCTTCCGCGGGAACCACGACCTGCGCGGCCGGCATGGGGGCCTCCTTCTCGGCCGGCAGCCCGTATGACAATCCGAGCCCCTCGCCGCTCTTCCCGAACGGGACCACGGTGGACAGCGTGCAGTGGAGCGAGGGCGCCGGCAAGGCGGCGCTCTTCCAACTCCTGGGCGGCGTCTTCGCCTTCGCGTGGCCGACGACCACCGACGCGGCGTACAAACAGTGCCATGCGGAAAAGCCGGTGCTGATACCGACCGGCGTGGCGCACCTCAACATCAACGGTCCGACCATGACCCCGCAGATCATGCCCCTCCAGGTATTGAAAGTAGGGAACCTGGCCATCGTCGCCGTACCCGCCGAGGTGACCACCATGGCGGGCCGCCGCCTGGCGGACACGGTGAAAACAGAGCTTGCGAGTGTCGGCGTCGACACGGCAGTCATCGCCGGGCTCTCCAACTCGTACGCGTCATACCTGGCCACCCGGGAGGAGTACGCCCTTCAGTGGTATGAGGGAGCCTGCACGCAGTTCGGCCCGAACGAGCTGGCCGCCTTTCAGCAGGAGTTTACCAGGCTCAGCAAGGCCATCGTCAGTGGCGCCGACGTCGCGGCCGGCCCCACGCCCGAGGACGTGACGGGCCAGACGGTCGATCTGACCGCGAAGGTGGTGCTGGATGACAAGCCGCTCGACAAGGACTTCGGGAGCGTGATCACCCAGCCGGCCGCGAGCTATTCGAGGGGAAGCTTGGTGACCGTGCAGTACTGGGGCGGGCATCCGAACAACAATCTCCAGACGCAGGGCTCGTTCCTGGCGGTCGAAAGACTGGTGAACGGCGCATGGGTCGCAATCGCGTGGGACTGGGACCCGGAAACGACATACCGCTGGGAACGGAGCGGCATCTCCTATTCCAAGATAACGATTACCTGGGACACGAAGAACGCCGCGGCCGGGACCTACCGCATCCGCCACAAGGGCCACTGGAAGTCTGGATGGACCGGGCAGATAAGCCCCTATGAAGGGGTTTCAGCGTCATTCACGGTGCTGTAAGGGGCTACACGGCGATGCCATGACGGAGCGCGTCCCGGCCCACCCGCGTGATGGCTTCGTCTCCCTCGCTCCTGCCGTACAGCAGCAGCGCCACTCCATAGTGGAACGCCCGGAAACGTGCCCGGTCCCACGTGGCCTCGTCGATGGCGCCGTAGGCCTCGCGGAACGCGCCTCGCGCCTCCGGCGGCAGGAAGGTGAAGGCGAGCGTCAGGTCGATCGCCGGATCTCCCAGGTGCACGTCTCCCCAGTCGAGCACCCCCGTCACCGTGTGGTGCTCGTCCACGAGCAGGTGTCTCGCGTACAGGTCCCCGTGCACCCAGCAGGCGCGCCGCTCCCAGGGCGGCGTGTCTACCAGCCGGGACATCCAGGCGCGCACCGCCGCTCCATCCACCTCCGGGTCGTCCGCTTCCACCTTCGCCAGCCGCTCGAGAATCATCGGCGCGCGCTTGCGCAGGTCCGCCCGGGCCAGCTCGTCCCCCGGGCCACGCGCCCGTGTCTCGTCATCCACGGGAAGGCCGTGCAGCGCCGCGAGGAACCTCCCGAGCGCCCCGGCGTTGCGCAGCCGCTCCCCGGGCGTCCACGTCACGGCGCACGCGGTGACCCCCGGCAGCCGTGCGTACCCGGCGAAGGGGTAGGGGTAGTCCCCCTCCGGCTGGCCGTGCCACACCGGTTCGGGGATGCGCAGCGGCAGGTGGGGGGCCAGCCGCGGAAGGACGCGGGCCTCGTTCTCCAGTAGCCCCACCGCCACCTTCCGGCGCGGAAAGCGGAACACCCACTGCCCATTCACCGTGTACGCCACGTTGTCCCAGCCCGTTCCCAGGTGCTCCAGCCTCGCCGGGGCGAGCTCCGGAAATTGATGCTCCACCAGCCGGGTGGCATCCTCGTGGGTCAGGCTGACATCTGCTTCCCAGATGGGTGGCATGGTGCTTTGTCCCCGCTCCAGGGACTTACGCCGAAGCGCGCACGGAAGGCTAGGAAGAAGGCGTAGCGCTCCTCGCCGTGCACGCAGTAGGCGAATCGTGCACAGAAGAAACCCCGCCTCCGGTAGGCCGGGGGCGGGGCATGAAGAGCAGGGGAGGCCTGCCTCGCTCGCTGGCTACTGGCCGTCGAGCTTGCCGTCCAGGTTGCGGTCGATCGCGATGCGCACGCCAGAGCCCGGCGGAACCGCGGTGAAGGTCACCTCCTGGCCCGCCTTGGTCGCCAGCGCGCGGAGGGCCGTGGTGGTGATGTTCGCGGTGCCGTCATCGGGCTTCCACGTCCCCGCGCTGCGGTCGTAGAGGAAGCCCTTCGGCTTGCCGCCCACGACCGCCTTCGCCACCAGGTCGGCCTCGTAGGTGGCGCCGCCCAGGACCTTCGACACGAACGGCGCCCGGGCGCGCGCGATGAGCAGGTCGATGCGCGAGCCGACGGCGGCGGCGTTCGCCGACGTGAGCGTCACCTGCTGGCCCACGATGGGCGCCAGGTCGCTGTCCACCGCCAGCATGAAGGCCTCCACGTTGCGGCGGTCGGTGTCGCCCGGGAAGCCCACCAGCGGCCCTCCGACGCTGGTGTTGGAGAACACGATGGCGCTGAAGAAGCGGAACAGGGTGTCCACCGCGCCGTCATGCGTGAAGCCGAAGCCGCGGATCTGGTCTCCCAGCTGCCCCGTCTCCGGATGCTGGAAGAAGCTGCTGTCCGGGAAGCCGAACATGCCGACCTTCGTGTACATGTTCCGCACGTGGGGAATCTTCATGATCTGGCTGATTCCCTCGAAGCTCGAGCGGCCGTCGGTGCCGTAGAAGCCCTGCGCGGCGTCGATGGTGTGGCAGCCGTTGCAGTTGAAGCCGGTGTCCGCGCCGATCGCGAGGCCGTCCACGCGGCGGCTGCCGAAGTAGAAGTCGCGGCCGGCCTTCTGGGCGGGGGTGAGTGAGTTGTCCAGCTGGCGGATGGGGTTCGGCGGCAGCTGCACCTGGAGCTGGAAGGAGGTGAACTTGTTCATCTCCTCCTCGGTCGGCATCGAGACGCGGCCGAGCAGCCCCTCGTACGCCACGATGAAGTTCTTGAACGACACGTCCTCCGCGTCCGAATTGACGCCGAAGAAGCCGTTCGAGCGGTCACCCCGCCAGTGCATGGCGCCCGAGTTCGCCATGCCGCGCAGGGTCTGCGTCGTCATGGGCCCCTTCATCGGGTGGAAGGCGTGCTGGTCTCCGGTGCCGTTGATGGGCGAGCCCGGGTGGCCGGTGAGCAGCTGGAACGCGCCGATGGCCAGATCGCTCGCGAGGCGCTTGTCGATGGGGTTGGTGGACACCTCGTCGTCCGGGTTGCCCAGATCCCAGGCGAGCTCGTCCTTGTCGCCGAAGATGTGGCAGCTGGCGCAGGACGCCTCGCCGTTGGCGGAGGAGAAGTTCGCGTCGTACAGGAAGGGACGGCCCTCCACGACGGTGGTGGGCTCCGGGTTGTAGAGGGCGGCCGAGGCCACCTGCTTCTTGGTGGACAGGTCGATGACCTTCACCGCGTTGTCGAAGCGGGTCATCACGTAGAGGCGGTTGCGCGCCTCATCCAGCACCAGACCGCTGGGGCCGCCGCCGCTCACCGGGATGTAGTTGGCGCTCGCGGTCTTCGGGTTGAAGGTGTCGGCCTCCAGCGCCGCGGTGTCGAAGACACCGACCTTGCTCGAGCTGAACGCGGCCACGTACAGCTTCGTGCCGTCGCTCGAGATCGCCATCTCCGTCGGGGTGGAGAGGCTGTGATTCTTGGCCGTGGGGTCGAACCCGGCGGAGTTGGCCAGCTTCGAGTAGTCGATGTGCTTGTTGAGGTGGCGGGGGTAGACACTTCCTCCGGAGATGACGGTGATGCGCATCTTCGCGATGTTGCCCTGCACCGTGCTGCCGCCGAAGACGCCGGGGCCCTCGAAGCGCGTGAGGTTGTTGGCTTCGCTGTTGGACGCGTACACCACGCCCGTCTTCGGGTTGGTGGCCAGGTTGAAGAGGGTCGTGCCCACGCCCGTGTAGAAGGCCTTCTCCTGCAGGCTTTCCGCGTCGATGGCGAAGACATCCTTGTCGGGCAGGTTCAGGCGCACACCGTTGTTCCAGTTGCGGCCGAGCGCGTCCTCCCACTGGCCGGTGCTGCTGTTCCACTTGACGATCAATCCGGTCTCAGGGGCCTTCGCGCCCGCGACGTTCGTCCGCGGACCGGGCAGACCACCCGGAAGGAGGTTGTTCCCCCACGGCCACGTGTCGGGGAACACGAAACAGATGCCCGATTCCTTGAACCCGTCGCACACGCTGTCCATGTTGACGGTCGTCGTCTGGTTGCCGGATTGGGCAATGGCCGCATAGACCGTCTTCTTGTCCGGGCTGACGGCGAGCCCACGCGGCGTGTCGCCGAAGAGCGTCACGATGCGCACGGGCGTGCCGCCCAGCGTCGTTCCCAGGGAGGCCGGGTTGAAGACCCAGACGTCCGCGCGGCCCACGCTCGGCGTGGTGAGCTGCGGGTCGCCCGCGCCGGGGACGGAGGCGATGGACGGGTCGGTGCGGTGCTGGCCGCGGTGCGCGGTGGTGATGAACGCATAGCCCTTGGTTCCAGCGAACACGACGTCGCGCGGCTCATCGCCGACGAGCAGGGTGCGCACCACGCGCGGAGTCCCTTCCAGGCTCACCACGCTGATGCTGTCCGAGAGGTGGTTGACCACCCACACCTCGGTGTTGCTGCGCGCGGCGACGGAGACGGGCTCGAGGCCGACCGGCACCTCGGCGATGAGCGAGAGGCCGGAGGCGGAGACCGAGAAGACCTCCAGGCGATTGTCCGGCGTGTTGACGGCGAAGAGCCGCGTCCCGTCTGGCGAGAGGGCCATCGGACGTACGTGCGCGCTATCGAACTCGATGAACGATGGCGTCTGGGCGGCGGCATTGACCGAAACCAACATCGATACGGCGGCGCACAACGAAGCGGCTCGAGCGCGCCATCGGCTCGGGCTCGCGCCCACTTGCTGGGTTCCCATGGTTGGACCTCCTCGACGGGGGGGGTAAGCGTTGCAGTCCAGACCGCAACGGACGGGGAGTACCAAGCGACGCCACGACATCGCCCCCACCGAAGGGAGGGGAAACACCCCATTGACGCATCGCGTCCTGAGCAGGACGACCCTTCTCACGACGCATCGCACCACAAGGGCTGTAAAACTCTATTTCCACGAAATAGGAGCAAAAGGCCAGCAGTCCGTGGTCTAATTGATTCTGTAATCGGTCGTAGGGGGACGTACCCATGCCGAGCCTTCGAACCGCAACGAGGAGTCGTGCGTCATCGCCTTTCCTGACGGACGTCGCGGAGCATGCGGCACCGTTCGGCGAACATCTCTCGCACCTGCTGCCGACGAAGCTCTCTCCGCCGCAGACGACCTCCGTGCTGGTGGCGCGTGGCGCGCCGCTCCGGAAGATGGACCGCGGCGCTGGCGGCAAGCTGGTGCTGGTCACCGCGCCACTCGGCTGGGGCAAGACGACGCTGCTGACGCAGTGGTACCAGGAAGCGCGCGCGCAGCGGCTGTTCGCGTGGCTGTCGCTCGACGAGCTGGACAACGCACCCGAGCGGTTCTTCTCCTATCTGGTGGGGGCGATTCGCCGGGCCGCTCCGGACTTCGACGCGTACATCGCGAGCCAGCTCGACGCGCAGGTGGAGCTTCCGCTCGACCACGCCATGTCCGTCGTGCTGCGGAGCCTGTGGAACCTGGGACGCGAGCTGGTGGTGGTGCTCGACGACTTCCACGTGCTGCGCGAGCGCGCGCTGGTGCGGGCCTTCTCGTACCTGCTCGAGCACTCGCCGCCGCACGTCCACTGGGTCGTCTCGTCGCGCAACCTGCCCGAGCTGGACCTGGCGAAGCTGAAGCTCACCGAGCAACTGGTGACGCTCGACAGCCGAGACCTGAGCCTGGATGGCGAGGCCATCCGCGAGCTGGGACAGCGCCTGTGTGACGCCGAGCTCTCGCCCGATGATGTCGAGTACCTGCTCTCGCGCACCGAGGGATGGGTCGCCGGTGTGAAGCTGGCGCTGCTGTCGGTGGGCGAGCACGCGAACGTGGGTGACGCGCTGCGCAAGGCCAGCGGCTCCAACCGGGACGTGGCGCGGTACCTGGCGGACGCGGTGCTGCGCGAGCAGACCCGGGAGGTGCAGGAGTTCCTGGTGCTGAGCTCGGTGGTGGACCAGCTCAACGGGGAGCTCTGCAACGCGCTCCTGGGCATCACCCATGGCCCGGCGTTGCTGGCGGACCTCGAGCGGGCGCAGCTCTTCATCCAGCCGCTCGACTCCCAGCGTCAGTGGTACCGGTACCACGCTCTGTTCCTCGACTTCCTGAGGACCCAGCTCGCGTGCGACTTCGGCGACCGCATCCCCTGGCTGCATCGGGCGGCGAGCGCGTGGTTCGCCGAGCACCAGCGGCCGGACGAGGCGTTGAAGCACGCGTTCGCCTCCGGCGACCGGAGCTGGTGCCTCGAGCTCACGGCGCGCTGCGCGGAGGCGTGGATGCGCGAGGGGGAGATCGCCTCCGTGCTCCACTGGACGGAGAAGCTGACGGCGGAGGAGATCATCCGTTCGCCGGCGATCTGCGTGGCGCACATCGCGTGCCTCATCCTGTCCCGGCGCTACGCGCAAGCCTCATCGGCGCTGCGGGACGCCCAGCACCGCCTCGCCACCGCGCACGCCACGTCCGGCCCGGTGCGCGAGCGGCTGTCGAAGCAGCTCGAGCGCCTCACGCTGCTCCACGCCATCCTGTCCGGCTCGGCCCCGGGCGCTGGCCTCGAGCTGGACGCGTGGTCGGGCGATGAGGACCTGGACGTCTTCATGGCGGGCGCGCTGCTGGCGGCGAAGGCCTACCAGGCGCTCCGGATGAACAGGTTCGATGCGATGCGCCGGCTCGCGCTGAGCGCGCGAGAGACCCTGCAGGGACTCAACAGCCCCTTCATCAACGGCTACACGGACGTCCTCATCGCGCTGGCGGACCGGGCGCAGGGGAACATGAAGGACGCGGCGGAGCGGTGCGACGCGGCGTTCGCGCAGGCGAACCGCGGCCGGCGCAACCCGGTGTGGGTGAACGCGGCGACGGCACTGGCCAACGCCCGCTACGAGCAGAACCGGCTCGACGAGGCCGAGGCGCTCTGCATCGAGGTGCTGCCGCTGCTGCCGCAGGCGCCCGCGTTCGAGACCTTCGCGATGGCCTACCTCGTGCTGGCCCGAATCAAGTCCATCCGCGGGAAGTACACGGAGGCCTGGCAGCTCGTGGACTATCTCCACAGCGTCCTCGAGTGCGGTCACCAGACGCGCTTCCTGGCCCATGTGTGCGGCGAGAAGATCCGGCTCGGTCTGGTGGAGCAGGCGCCGGAGCGCGTGAGGGAGGTGGCGCGGGAGTTCGGCCTGGGCGAGCGCATGCGGCGCGGAGAGTGGAGCGAGCGGCGCTTCTACGACGAGACCTGGGAGCGGCTCGGGCTGGCGCAGGCGTGGGTGCTGATGGCGCGAGGGCGGTACGGCAAGGCGCACGCGATGCTGGAGACCCTGCGAGCCAGCGCCCATGACGTGGGCTACGTGTCCCGGGAGAGCGCGCTGCTGGCGGCGATAGCGGTGTGTCACTGGCGCGGGGGAGACCCCGCGGCGGCGTTCGCCGCGCTCAACCGTGGCATCGCGTTGGTGCAGCGGTTCGGCTTCAACCGGGGCGTGTTCGACGAGACGCCGGGGCTTCAGGAGGTCATCGTCGCGGCCGCCACCCAGAGGAAGCTGAGCCACGTGCTGCCCTCGCGGTACACCGAGAGGTTCCAGGACGTGCTCTCGGCGGGAATGAGTGGGCCGCGGGAGTTGGCGGAACCGCCCAGCGTGCCGCTCGAGCCGCTCACCGAGCGCGAACTGCAGATGCTCAAGCTGCTGGCGCAGGGGCTGAGCAACCAGGAGATCAGCGAGCGCTCGAACGTGGCGCTCTCCACCACGAAGTGGCACCTGCGCAACGTGTTCGCCAAGCTCGAGGTGACCACGCGCACCGCGGCCATCGTGAAGGCACAGGAGCGACTCCACCGGAACCTGTGAGGTGCCGGCGGGGAGGGGCGGCCCAGGGGCTGCTAAAGAGGACGTGGCCATGCGTTTCCGAGCGCGCATCGCGGGCAGGCCACAGCGGCCTGCCGCTGGCCGGGTCCGTTACTTGCCGGTGAGCGTCTCCTCGTAGGGCGGGCAATCCCACTCTCCACGGCAGTAACACGTATAGGTGCCTCCGATGCCATCCGTGCAGCTGCGCTTCGTGCCGATGGCGCCGCAGGCGAGCGCGTCGAGCTGATAGCAATAGGGCAGGGTGGTCCACTCGCTGGTGGAGGCCTTCTCGGCGCTGAGGGCGTCCTCACGGGCCGGCGGGTCCGGGCAGAAGGTGGCCTCGCAGTCCATGCGGCCGATTTCGCAGTTTTCCTTGGCCTCGGCAGTCGTCGCGCGCGACATGCACCGCACGTAGAGCCAGTGGCAGTCGTCACAGCTGGCCGCCTTGACGGTGGCCGGGGTTTCCATCTCCGTACCACCGCATCCCGCCAGCAGCCCGGTCAACAGCAGTGCTCCGATCATCGCTCGCATGTGTTCTCCCAGTTGTGAAGTCCTTCCAGGCGCGAAGTTGCGGCCATTGCTGGTCCCTCACGCCCGGAAGGTATCAAAGGATTCGGAAACGTGGGACTTTGAGCCGAAACGAGACTCGGCATGGACGGTTGAACCCACCCATCGTCAAATGGTTCCGAGGACTTGCGAGTTGGCGCGCGCTTTGATTCATGCTTGTCGCCGTCGCGGTGGCTCGGGATACCACCACCACCAGTGAGAGAGCGGGAGCTCGGGCGGGATTTGGTCGTCGGACAGGTAGCCTTCGCTTCCCCGTTCGCGGATGAGCCCATCGATGGCACTGGTATCGATGGAGGCCACGTGCTCGGCGAGCACGGTCTCCTGGAACAGCTCGATGAAGAACTGGAGCCCGGAGCGGATGACACACAGTTGCTCCCACTCATTGGCTTCCCAGATTCCCTCGAACTGGTGCAAGACATTCAATGGGAAGAACGTGAGATCCACACCCTGCTTCTCGAGCACGGAAACGGTCTCGTTCAGGAATCGCTGGAGAGCGATTTCGGAGCGGAGCTCGGGGGATGTCGTGAGCACCTTCCCCACCTGGTACGTGTCGGCCATCAGCTCCGCGACCGCGCCGTTCTCGTAGCCATCGCCCCCCTGTCGAAGGACATCGAGCTTCCGACGGGCTCCCTCCAGGATCTGTGTCAAGGCCTCTGCTCTCATTTCGCTCCTTGATTCATGTAGGTCGCCAGGAAGACCTCTCCGGCTTCGGTTACGTTGACAATGGCAAACATCTTGTATTTCTTGCCGGCTTCCTCGAACTCACGCAGGAAGTGAAACTGGTACGACCCTCCTTGGGTCACCTGGTCGTGACCGTTCCATTCTGGATGGACCGACTGGTTCACCGGCAAGACGTACGCGGGCGGCACGACCCAGAGCATCACCACCGGGCTGGACACCATGCCGGTGTTCGTCAAGTCCGGCGGGATGGTGCCCACGCGCAGCAAGGACGTCACCAACGACGTCCAGAACCCGCTGGACGCGGTCACGCTCACGGTGGCGGCGGGCGCGACGGGGCACGCCAGCCTCTTCGAGGACGACGGCACGACCTCCGACCGCAAGCAGAGCACCAGCACGGACATCCGCTACACCGAGGGCGGCCAGCTCGCGGCGCTCCGTGTCGACGGCCCTCGACGAGCCTGGGTTTGGACGTGGCCTACCGGTACAGGTAGGGCGCGTTTGCCCCGGGTCAGCTTCTGACCCGGGGTGGCCGCTTGGGCCGGCGACCGAGGAGCAGCACCGCGCGTGGGGGCTGGTGTGAGCTAGGTGCTCCTGCTCATCGGCGAAGAGGTCATTTCGCGGCGGCGAGCCCGCGCAGCAGCGTCTGCAGCACCCGCTTGAGCTCGGGCTCGCGATTCTTCTCTGCGGTCTCGAGGATCAAGCGCGGATGGAAGAACCCCGCCGTGCCGTCGAGGAGCACTTCGGCGTGGCGCTGCGGTGATGGGTCTCCGGCTTCCTCGAGCAGACCGACGAGCTGCCTGGTCCGCTGCTCGAGGTACGCCTGCACGAACGGCTTCTTCACCGCGGTGGCCGTCTCGAACGCTGCATAGGTCTCGCGATCGTTCAGCGCCCGGTCTCGCTTCATCGCGTACTGGGCGACGAACCACTGTTCGAGCTTCTGCGACGCCTTTCGATTCGACGCGCAGACCTTCTCGAGCTCAGAGGTCGTCTCCCCCAGCCACCGCTCGAGCACCGCGTCGAGGAGCGCCTCCTTGCTCTCGAAGTACGCGTAGAGCGCGACGTGACTGATCCCCAGCTCGCGGGCGATGTCGGTCAGCCGAACCTTCTCGAACCCCTGGGTGCGGATGCGCGCGAGCGCGACGTCGATGGCGCGGGTCTTGAGCTCAGCGGGGGACGATCCGGTTCGAGGCATGGCGCTGCGATTCCCTTGACGATGGTTTGGTTACAACTTACAAATGTTGTAATAAGTAACAATGAGGGTACCATCAATGGCGGATTCGAGAAAGCTGGGCAACGGCGGACCGGTGGTCTTTCCCATCGCACTCGGCTCGGAGGCGCTCGCCCACGGTGACGGCATGCGGGTGCTCCACGAGGCGATCGAGCGCGGAGTCGAGCTGCTCGACACCGCCGATTTCTACGGCGCGGGCGGTGACGAGCAGCTGATCGGCAGGGCGATCGAGGGCCGTCGCGACAAGGTGAAGCTGTCGGTGAAGTTCGGGGGGCTTCGCTCTCCCGACGGGACGTTCGTCGGTCTCGATGCGCGGCCGACGTCGGTGAAGAACTTCCTCTCGTATTCACTCAAGCGGCTGGGCGTCGATCACATCGACGTCTATCGCCCGGCTCGGCTCGATCCGGTGGTGCCCATCGAAGACACCATCGGTGCCATCGCCGACCTGGTGAAGGCCGGGTACGTGCGGCACATCGGACTGTCCGAGATGGGCGCGGACACCCTCCGCCGTGCGCACGCCGTGCATCCGATCAGCGACCTGCAGATCGAATACTCGCTGTTCAGTCGCAAGCCCGAGCAGAGCGTCTTTCCCGTATTGAGCGAGCTCGGCATCGGGGTGACGGCGTACGGTGTGCTCGCGCACGGCCTCCTGAGCGGCAAGGCGAGACCTGCGGACCGGACAGGGCATCGAACGCACCTGCCGTGGTTCCACCCGGGGAACTTCGAGCAGAACGTGAAGCTCGTCGACGCGCTGTCGAGGATCGCGGCCGAGAAGGCGGTCGCCACGTCGCAGCTGGCGATCGCCTGGGCGCTGGCGCGGCGGAAGGACCTGGTGCCGGTCGTCGGCGCGCGGACCGTGGCCCAGCTCTCGGAGACCCTGGCGGCGCTGAGCATCGAGCTCAGTGCGGAAGACCTTGCGAGGATTGAGGCCGCCGTTCCGCGAGAGGCAGTCGCCGGAACGCGGTACCTGCCACGGTTGATGGAGCTGCTCGACAGCGAACGTGAGCCGCGAGGTCTCCGATGAAGGCGATCCGATCATCGCCCCCGAGGGAAGGACAGCGCGAGCGAGCGGGGAAGGCGGTCCGGACACGGCACGTCGCCGTGCTCCCGCATGTCCACCTGCTGGATTTGTCCGGTCCGGTGCAGGCGCTCTTCGAGGCCAACGGGTTCGGGGAGGACCACGGCCCGCTGATGGTGGCCCGCGTGGCGCGCGAGCTGGTCGTCTACCTACGCCTCGAGGTCTCCTTCGCGAAGAAGGCCGCCGCTTTTTTCAGGAAGTCGCGCTCCATCTCCAGATGACGCACCTCCTTGCGCAACCGGACCAACTCCTCCCGCTCGGCCGTGGAGAGCGCGCCTGCCGACTCCTTGCCCTCGCCTCCGTCCGCCTCGCGCCCCCAGTTACGCAGGGCCGATTCCGTCAGGTCGATGTCGTTGGCCACCTGGGGCAGGCTCTTGCTGCCCTCTCGCGCCAGCCGGACCGCCTCGGCCCTGAACTCCGGGGTGAAACTCCGCCCCTTCCTTCGCTCCATGAACACTACCTCCCGTGTAGCCGACTTACGAGGTGTGTCCACAAAATCGGGGCAGGCTCACGATCACCCGGAACCCCGCGTCCGCGAGTGGGACGATCTGCGGGCCCCAGGCACGACCGGAATTGCTGATGCCGTGCAGCAGGATCACCGGCCGGCCAGAACCGAACTCCATGAAGTAATTCCTGCGACCTTCATTCTCATAACGGGCCAAGGCGAGCCTCCCTGACTTCGAAGGAAATGGTTACCCGCTCATCCGGGCGTATGACGCAGGCGAGAAGCGCAGGGCGATTCCGACGAGCACGAGAGAGAGACCCGCCATCAGCACCCAGGCCAGGCTGAGACTGGCCATGTGTTGCCGGAGAACGCCGGCAATGAAGGGGAACGTCGCGGCGATCAGATATCCGCTCCCCTGCACGAAGGCGGCGAGCTCACCGGCCTGGCGGGGATCGCTCGCATGGTCCATCGCGACAATCAATGACAAGGGGAACAGCGCGCCGATGCCGAGCCCCATCAAGATGGCGGACGGCAAGGCCAATTGAAGGGGGGTGATGAGCAGACAGAGCAGGCCGACGAACAGCGACAGAATCGCAGAGAGGAGGGCGGGCCGTCGATCTGGCAGGCGGTCGATCCAGAAGGACACAGCAAGACCCGCGACGACTTCGGCGAGCGTCACCACGCCGAGCAATTCTCCTGCGTCCACCGGAGCCCACCCCAGGCCCGTGTAGTAGGGAGGAAGCCACGCAAGAACGAGCGTGTAGGCGCCAGTGCCAAGCCCGAAGAACAGCGCGAGGAGCCAGGCGCGTGGACTGCGGGAAAACGGTGTCCTGGTTGCTTCGGTGATGACAACGGAGTGTCCCGCTCCACGAGTTGCCAGCATCCACGCTCCTGCCGCGAGCAGGGCGGGAAGGCACCAGCTCGCCAACGCCGCCACCCACCCGAAGTGGCTGGCCAGACGCGGGGACAGCACGCTCGCGGATACAGCTCCTCCCATGATCGCGGTCGAGTAGTAACCCATGACTCCGCCGGCCCTTTCAGCGAAACAGCGTCTGATGAAGGCCGGCAGCAATGCCTGCACAATGGCGATCCCGATTCCAGCGGCCACAGCCGTTCCGACCAGCCCCGCGCCGGTAGAGACCCCGGCGCGCCCCGCGCACGCCAACCCGATGACAGCGATTCCGAGCAGGATACCGTAACGCTCACCCGTCAGCCGCCGCAGGCGATAGGCGCTGAGCGCACAGGCCCCCATGAGAAAGACTGGAATGGTGGTCAGCAGACTCGCGCGTGTGTCGGTGAGGCCGATCGCCCGTTGAATCGCGTCGAGAAGCGGCCCGATGGACGCAAGCGCCGGACGCAGATTCAAGCCAACCAGGACGATGGCGATGAGCAACAACAAGGAGCTTTTCCCGAACTTCGACATGTTCGCCTTTCGGCGGGGCCACGAGGCGCGCTCCCGGTTTGCACCCGCACTCATCTTGACGTAGAGTATCTTCACGCCGAGATATATGGGGAGATATCTCCATGTCAAGACACATGGACGGAGCAAGATGGATCGCGCGATGAAGGCGGCCGAGCAGTGGCGAGGGGAACGGCCAGATATCGAAACGGGACCCATGGTGGTGCTGGGCCGCTTGCTCGAAGCGGCGCACCGTATTGCCCAGGAGCGACTCAATCCGCTCTTCGCCGAGTACGGGCTCCAACCTGGAGAGTTCGATGTCCTGGCGACCTTGAGGCGGAGCGGCGCCCCCTATGAGCTGACGCCAACCGCGTTATACGATGCCGCGATGATCTCCTCCGGAAGCATGACCAACCGCATCGACCGGCTGGAGAAGGCGGGGTTGGTCAAGCGCAGACCGCATCCAACCGACCGCCGGGGGACACTGGTCGCGCTGGCGCCCAAAGGGCTGGATGTGATTGAACGCGCCATTGGCCCGCACGTACGAAACCAACAGATGATCCTGAGCGTCCTCACGAAGAGCGAACAGGAACAACTTTCCAATCTTCTGGCAAAACTCATCACCGCGGAGCGGAATCCTTCATCCAGATGATACGGCCCCGCACTTCGCCGCGGGTCGCCGCATGAGATGGCGGCCATTGCCAGACGTCCTGCCGCCGCGGACCTCCTCGGCCTCTCTGCACCAGCCCTCACCCTCCACATGGTCTCTATCCCGCCTATACGCCGTCGAGGTAGCGGGGCGTGTGGACGCGCTCCAGCGCCAGGCGATGCAGGTGTTACGGCAGAAGCACGTGCACCCGTACTTCTGGGCACCATTCCTTCCCATTACGGCGAGTCGCTCTACGCCGCCGCGGACGCGGTCGACATCGCCGTGCTCGCCGCGTTCGGCTCGCGTTGAGTCCTGCCAGACCCCGTGCGCTTTCGCATGGGCTGAAAAATCGTCGCAGGTATGGCGGGCTCGCCGTGCTACTGTCTGCTCGATGCGCATGATCCTTCTGATCGTCGGGGCCCTGCTGGCCAGCGATGCCGTTGCAGCACCGGTACGGCTGAGAACGCAGATCGAGTGTTTGGCCGAGCAAGTCCAGTGCAAGGCTGTCGAGGCCGCGATGGCCGTGGGGGTAGAGGCCGAGCGGTTGGGTTCCGCCGCGGCGGATGCCTACGACTTCGAGCTCGTCGCAAAGGTTCAGCCGATCGCGGTGTTCTTCGAGCTACGGGATCGCAAAGGTATTCGGCTCATCGCTCACACCGACGTCGCGGAGTATCGCGCCCCGCATGCGGCCTCGGACGGGCTCGTGTTGCTGGGCTTTTCCACGTTAGTCTTCGCGCCGATCGCATACGATCTCCATCAGCCGACAACGCTGGCGGATCGGTCACGAGCGTGGACCGTGATGACACGGCGGGTGATCCGGCAGGGAATCCGTGGTGGGAAGTCGTACGTTGGCGCGCGCGAGGGGCGCTCCAAGCAGTGGAGGGTGGATTTCGGCACGCCCGAGGTGCGCCGAAAGCGGGTGATCGCGGATGACGAGGTGCTTGCCCAGGACTCCGACTTCGAACTCGCCACGGCGGGATCCGACGAGGTGCTCGAGGCGACGTACAGTGCGAGCTTGCTGCTGCCGGAGCTCGTATCGTTGCTCGACAGCGCCGAGTCGATCGAGATCGGCGACGGTAAGGCCACCCTGGTGGTTCAGATGATCGAAGGTCGTTTTCACCCGTCATTGCAGGTGCGCGGGAACGCGGCGCTCTCGCGCACGCTACCGAGGTCGAGCAAGCTCGTTCCACCGCGCACTCGCGCCATCAGCCTACCCGGCGCCACACGCGTCCTGGTGCCGGTGACGCTGCGCCGGCGGTGAGTGAGCCTGCCCCGATTTTGTGGACACACCTCGTAAGTCGGCTACACGGGAGGTAGTGTTCATGGAGCGAAGGAAGAGGCGGAGTTTCACCCCGGAGTTCAGGGCCGAGGCGGTCCGGCTGGCGCGAGAGGGCAGCAAGAGCCTGCCCCAGGTGGCCAACGACATCGACCTGACGGAATCGGCCCTGCGTAACTGGGTGCGCGAGGCGGACGGAGGCGAGGGCAAGGAGTCGGCAGGCGCGCTCTCCACGGCCGAGCGGGAGGAGTTGGTCCGGTTGCGCAAGGAGGTGTGCACCACTTGGACCGGGGCAGCCAGTACGCCAGCACCGATTACCAGCAGGCGCTGGCCGCTCGCGGGATTCAATGCAGCATGTCGCGCAAGGGCAGCTGCTTGGACAACGCCGTGGTGGAGAGCTTCTTCAGCAGCTTGAAGCAGGAACTCGGGCAGAGGCGGCACTCTTCGCTGGGGCGCGCACTCACCGCTCGAAGTATTTCGGCGCCTTCTGGAACGCCTTCCGGCAGCCCTCCGAGCAAAACAGGTAGTGCTGCCCTTCATGGTCGAGTGCCGGGGCGTGCTTCGGGTCGACTTCCATCTCGCAGACCGGGCACAGCGGGTGCTCCGCGGTGGACACGGCCCGCTGCGCGAAGGCGGCGTTGCTCGCGGGATCCTTCCAGCCAAGCCCCTGGTATTCCAGCTGGGTGGCGGTCGCTTCGGCCACCTTGCGCCCGAAGGAGCGATCCACCACGTGCAGCGCCAGATCGATGCCCGAGGTGAGTCCACCGGCGGTCGCGACCCGGCCGGAGTCCACGAAGCGGGCGCCCCGCTTGACGTCGACCGCCGGGTAGCTGGATGCGAGCAGGCCGAGTGCCGAATGATGCGTGGTGACCTGCTTGCCGTCGAGGAGCCCCGCCGCCGCGAGCACGAAGGCGCCGGTGCACACAGACATGGTCAACTCCGTGTGGGCGCTGACCTTCTTGAGCCAGGCGAGCACCGCGGGCGAGGGCTCCGCCCCAAGGGCCGGGACGACGACCACGTCGGGCATGGGCGCATTGCCAAAGCTGAAATCGGGCAACACCGTGAGTCCGCCCGAGACCTTCACGGGCTGCTTCGTCTCCGCCACGGTGAAGAGCTTGTACGCCGGGCCTGAACCGCCGGGCACGTTCACGTATTGGAATACACCCCACGGGCCCGCGAAGTCGACCACCTCGGCGCCCGCCGCGAGCACGAAGGCGACAGAGATGGGGGCCTTCGGCCGCTGCGGGGAAGCGGTGGGTTCGGCGGCGAGCGCGGCAGTGGCCAGACACAGGGCCGGGAGCAAGGCATGAAGTCGTTGCATGGGTCTGTATTTAACTGACTCCGATCATGAACCCGCTGCGTCTTATTGCCGCAGTCAGCGCTCGCTCCCCCAAGCAGGGGCGAAGCCGAGTACCGCTTCGGATCGATTGCAGCCGATCCTCTGGGCACGGCTATGGACAACGCCGCTCCGAGGCGATTCTGAAGGCACTCCTGTCCGCCGGTAGCCTACGTCGACGATGCATACGGATTTTTCAGCTTATTCTGTTGATTCCGTGAAGTCATGTGCGGCACGTTCACGGTCATGACTCCGAGTCCTCTCCGCACTCGAACCTCCTCCTGTCTCACGCCACGACTGCTGGCAGCGCTCGCGCTGCTCGCCGCTCCCCTCTGCGCGTGCGCACCCGAGGAGCAGCCCGGCAGCGACGAGCCTGTCGCGACGAACGAGGCGGCGCTCCCGGCCGGGGGCTGGCGAACGCTGATGCCGAGTGGAGGGGCGCCGATCCGCACCATCACCCGCCGTTCGGATGGGGCGCTGATCGGTGGGGCGAGCACGGGCCACGGCATCAGCGTCTGGAAGAGCACCAATGGCGGCGCGAGCTGGACGCCGCACGGCTCCGTGGCCAACAACGCGGCCGTGGACTTCGGCGACGTGATGATGCTCGCCATTCCAGGGACGCGCACCATCTACTGTGCCTTCCGCGAGTACGCCAACGGCCAGTGGCGCATCACCGTCACCCGGAGCGACAACGACGGTGACAGCTGGGTCTACGACAGCACCCCCGCCGGTCCGTACTCCCGCTTCGTGGGCGCGCCGTTCCTCTTCCTGCGCGCGAACGGAGATCTGCAGGTCTACTACGACTCCGAGCAGCTCGCCGCGCAGCAGGGCTACCCCGGTCACCAGTGGATCGCGATGCAGGGCCGCAGCGGCAGGACCGGGGCGTGGACCGCGTATGGCGTCGTCACCGCCTCGCGAGACAAGCGCGCCGGCGCGCTGAGCCGCGAGGGCATGCCCACCGTGGTTCAGCTCGGTGGCGACCGCATCATGCTCGTGAACGAGGGAGTCGAGCCGTTCACGACGGGCGGTGCCCGCGCCAACGTCATTCATGCCAGCCAGTCGTGGGATGGCGGCAGGACGTGGGACGACTCGCTGCGCCGTACCGTCTACCAGTCACGGATCGATCCCGTCTCCGGGCGCCGTTACAACGCGTACGTGCCCTATGCGATCCGCGTCGGCAACGGCCCCGTGGGGGTCGCGTTCTGCACCGACGAGGACAAGGCGGGCTCCCCCGACCTCTCGAGCGCGCCCGTGGACCAGCGCAACTGCCACGTCGGGTACGTCAGCACGACCACCAACTTCGAGACCTGGTCCGGCGCGAGTCCCGTATGGACCGCGACCTCGCGCAACTACACGCCCGGCCTCTTCGAGCGAGCCCCCAACGATGTCATCGCGGTGATCGACGCGCTCGGCGACAACCGCGTCCTGCAGCGGTAGCCGCACGCAGTTGCTCGAGCGGCGACATCAGGGCACCGGACACTGGATGGAAAAACCAGGAATCGAATGATACCTTGTTCCACGCCGTTCCGTCACCCACCGCCGCCGATGAGGGATTCATGGCCTACAACAACGTCCAGTTCATCGGATTCTCCATCAACACGTTGCCCGCGGCGGATGCGGATCCAAACAATCCCTTCCATTCGAAGTATCTGGGCAATGTGAACAGCAAGATCGACCTGTCGAAGCGCTGTCAGGTCATGATGGATGCGGTGCGGACGGCCGCGAAGAGCGTGTCCATCGCGGGCGGAAACACCCTCAAGATCTTCGTTGCACCGGAGTTCTTCTTCCGCGGAGAGCAGGGGGCCTATCCCATCGAGGAAGTGTCGGCGATCCTGCCCAGGCTTCGGCAGTGGACCCACTCAGCGGCCTACAAGGACTGGCTCTTCGTCTTCGGAACGGCACTGGGCTATCTGACGGATGGCCCGACCAAGGAGATTTTCAACATCGCGCTGATCCAGCGTGGCGGAACCCAATCGGACGACAAGGATAACGCCAGGCTGGTCATGAAAGAGTATATCTCGCGCGTCGATTTCATCCGCCCCAACGTGAGAACGGGCGCCCCATGTCCAAGCTGCGGCACCTTCGTCCACACGAGTGACTTCACGAATTGGGATGTCAATCGGGCCGACCACCGATTGGCACTGGCGGACAAGCCGAATCAACGCATGACCATTCTCAGGCCCACACGGGGCTCGAGGGATCATCTCGCCAAGGGCACGAACGCTCCCGGGCGCGGAAGGGAAGGCAGTGCTTCCGGTCTGGGCGGTGGAGGCCAGTTCACCATGGCGGGCATCCGCTTCGGCCTGGAAGTCTGCTTGGATCACTTCAAGGCGCGGCTCAGGGATTCGCCGCCCGCGATGGGTGAAGACTACCCGCAGATCCATTTGATTCCATCCGCGGGGATTCAGATCACACAGGCGTCGGTTGCCTGCGGAAACCAGGGCATCATCTTCAACGTGGACGGAGGCGGGCACGTGCACCTCGCGCAGAACGCGGGGACCTACGATGCCCCCCACGTCAACAACTGGGCCTGGTATTTTCCGCCAAACACCGTGGGCTGGGCCGACGTGGGGCTGGTCAAGGCCAGGAAGGACGGGGCTGAGTACTTCGTCGGCGGTGGGGGCCTGGTCTTCATCTCCCATGGGGTCCCCATTCCGGCGGCTGTCCCCGCGCCTCCTTGACCTATCGTGGCGAGGCAGCGACCGTCCCGGTGACCACGAAGTCGAGGGCGCCCCTGGAGGCCGTGAGGGTGATGGGATTGGTGAAGTTCGCCGGCTCGACCACCGCACCCGGGATGGAGGCGGTCAGCGTCCACTGCCCCGCCGGAATGGGACCCAGGCTGTACCTCCAGATGCCCTGTCCCGAGCTGTAGTAGGAGGTGGTGGTCCTCAGCCCATCGGAGATGGTGGCGGGCCCGGTGGCCCCGGAGATGGTGCCGTAGGCGTACCAGCCGCTGGAGGTGAAGTTCTTCCCCGTGACGGTGCCGCCCTGGACCTCGATGGGCTGGGTGAAGCCCTGCGGGATGAACTGCCACCCCTCCAGCGTGGCCGTGAGCGTGTGGAAGCCGTCCAGCACGCCTTCCAGGGAGTAATCCCCGGTGCTGTTCGTCACCGCGGAACGGGTGCCATCGCTCACGCGCACTCCGGCCACTCCGATTCCTCCGTGCATCACCCGGCCCTGGATGGTGTAGCCGGAGATGGCCGTGGCGGTGAAGTCCAGGCCCGTCTGAGCGCCAGACACCGCCACCGGCACGGTGAATCCGCGCGTGAGGGTGTAACCGTAGCGGTTGGCGTTCAGGGTGTGGTTGCCCGAGGGAACGTGGGCGAGCGCATACCTGCCATCCGAGTCGGTGTACGTGACGCGAGTGCCGGTGCCATCCGAGATACGTACGTCCGCGAGCGGAAGACCCCCGTGCGTCACCCGACCGGAGAGGACGAAGGAGCTTGGCGCACCCACCTTCACCAGGACGGAGGCACTGGCGGTCCGGCCCTTCATGTCCGTCACCGTGCACCGGACGCGGTAGTCCCGCGTGGCATTGAAGGTGCGGGAGACGGTGGGGCTGTTGGTCCCGAAGGTGTCATCCCCGAAGTCCCAGTAGTAGGCGAGTGCGTCTCCATCCGGATCCTGCGCCGTGGCGGTGAAGGTGACGGAGCCATTGAGCGGCACCGCGGTGGCGCTCGCGCTCACGGAGAGCTGGGGCGCGCGGTTGCCCGGGAAGCTGCCGAGGTTCACCACGACATCCAGGGACTGGGGCTGCGTGCCTCCGAGGCGCACCGGCGTGACGTGGATGCCGGCGTTCTCGTCGGAGAAGGTCCTACCGATGACGAGCGCGGAGTCGTTCCGGCCGCTGGGGCTGCCGGGTGTCATGTCGAGCAGATGGCTCGCCTGGGGCGTCGTATAGCCCCAGTTGATGGAGACCCCGTTCATGAACCAGCGGTTCGCGGTGACGGACTGGCGGAAGTCCACCCAGTAGCTCTTCGTGCCACTGGAGCGCGGAATCCGCAGTGCATACGTGCTGGAACCGGAGGGCTCGAGTGCGTAGAGGCGGTAGGTGCCGCTGGCCGTCACCGTCTGTACTTGCGTGGGCTCGACCCACCCGAGCAACGTCTTGAACCAGGTATTGAAGTCGTACTTCGGCGTGCCGTTCAAACCCATGGTGTCGAACGGGTGGCCGTAGTCCTGGTTCGTGCCTTCACCGATGCTCAGTCCATTCGTCGGCACCCAGGCGTTGGCGTGACGCAGGCCGAGGTTGTGCCCCAACTCGTGCGCGATCACCCGGAAGGAAAACTCCCCGTTGACCCATTGCCCCTTGTTCCCCACGGTGGCGAGCCCGGCCCAGTCGCTGTAGATCTTCTTGAACCCGATGATGTCCAGCTCGTACCCGGCCGTGTCCCAGCCCGCGGCCAGCGCGGCTTCCCGCGCGTGCCGTTGCAGGGCCGCTCGGTCGTTCTTGTAGAAGGCGGCCGTCTCGGGCATCCGCAACACCGGCGTCACGGTGGCCCCGACCGTGGTGCGCCCGTAGGAGCTGGCCTTGAGGTAGTTGCTCACGGTCGTGTCGATGAGCGTTTGCACTGTGCTGGCGGAGACGGGCTCACCGGGCAGGTCGCTGAAGTCCACCAGGATGAGGAGCACGCGCTTGTGGCCCTCCGTCCAGGCGGAGAGCTGTGAGACGCCGAGCGCCGAGCGCTCCTGCTCACGGCTCTTGTCCTTCAAGGACTCGCTGAGCACGGACAGGCGCTGCTGCTCGCACAGCACCATCACCACGTCTCCGGCATGCACGCGCAGGCCACCCCCGGCGCTCACGCTCCTTCCAGCGCACGAGGTGTCCAACCGAACCGGCAGTCCTTGTACGCTCTCTTCCGGAGCCAGCACCCGCACCGGGCTGTCACTCACCGCCATGCGCTCGTCGAGCACCATGCCGTGCAGCGGGATGTTCTCCTGGCTCGGCTGGTCCAGCCGCCAGCCATACACGAAGGCCCGGTACGTCCGGCCCGCGAGCGTCACGAACCGCTCGACGTGCTCTTGCTGCTCCGAGGTGCCCTCGGGGGGCAGGGCGCTGAGGACGTTGAGATCGCCCATGCCGCTGACGGGCTGCTCCAGGTGCCGCAGCACCTGCTCTGGCATCTCCCCGCGCACATGGAAGGCCACCTCGTGCCGCAGCGCCTCACGGGGAGCCGCGGAGATGAGCGCCGAGAGGGCCTCCCTGCGTGTCATTGCGAGGGATTCGCCTTCGGGCACGAGGGATGACCGGGCCGCGGCATCCGTTCTCAGGTAACGCTCCGTCCAGGCATCGAACGCCGTGAATGCATTGGCGCCCACCACGGCGGGACGGGGCTCGGCGGCCGGAGGGGTTGTCTGGTTACAGCCCAGGAGGAACAGGGTGGCGAGCCAGAAACTCGCCCACCTTTGGCGGAACGGCAGGGTCATGAGTACCTCGCTGCGGGTTGGGACCCGCGACCCCAGCACGCCACACCGGGAACGTCTACTCCCGAACGCTCTCCAATCTCTTGAAGTCCCAGGGCTGTTATGACTCTCAAGAAATGGAAAAGCCTCGAAAAGCGCGAGGCAGGATTGACCCGGGTCCGCTCAATGAAATTGACTTTGATAATCTATTTCATTTAGGACGTGGGCCGTCTCTTCCGTCCCTGGAGACCGCTTCGACCTGGAGGCCTTGAATGCAAAGCAGCACGGGGTGGTGCATGAATCGACTGCTGTTGGGTGTCTGGCTTGGCGTCTTGCTGTTGGCTGGCTGTGGGCGGTCTGGAGATGTTTCTGGTGAGCAGGGGATGCGCGCCTCTCCCCTGCGGGCCGCGCGGGCATCGGTCCGCGTCGCGGCGGGAAGCACTCATTCCCTGTCAGTGCGCCAGGATGGCACGGTCTGGGCCGCGGGCGGCAACTCCGCGGGCCAGTTGGGAGATGGGACCACGAGCCCTCGCCAGGTACCGGTGCGGGTGCGAGGCTCGAGCGGAGTGGTGGCCGTGGCCGCGGGCGGCGGACACTCGCTGGCGCTGCGCTCCGACGGCTCCGTGTGGGCCTGGGGGGACAATTCCTCCGGACAGCTGGGGGACGGGTCCTTCGCCAACCGTGTCGAGCCCGTGCGAGTTCAAGACTTGAGCGGGGTGGTGGCCGTGGCCGCGGGGGCGGGCCACTCGTTGGCGGTGTGCTCCGATGGCACCGTGTGGGCCTGGGGCAACAATTCCTCCGGCCAGTTGGGGGACGGGTCCTTCGACAACCGTGCCGTGCCGGTACGGGTGCAAGGCTTGAGCGGGGGAGTGGCCGTGGCCGCGGGTGTGGGCCACTCGCTGGCGGTGCGTTCCGACGGAACCCTGTGGGCCTGGGGTGACAACCTCTCTGGCCAGTTGGGCAACATGAGCGTCGAGCTCAACACGTCCCAGCCGGTGCAGGTGCAACGGGTGACCGGAGGGGTGGCCGTGTCCGCTGGCGCCAACCACTCGCTGGCGGTGAGCGCCGATGGCTCCGTGTGGGCCTGGGGGGACAACAGCTACGGCCAGCTCGGAATTGACCGCACCACGTTCGGGCTGTGGATTCCGGGGCGGATCCCACAGGTGCGCGGGAGCGTGGCCGTGGCCGCTGGCGACAACCACTCGCTGGCGGTGCGAGACGACGGCACCGTGTGGACCTGGGGCTACAACGGCCATGGCCAGCTGGGGGATGGCACCCTGGTCGACAACTCCGGGCCGGAGCAACTGCGAGGGCTGGTAGGCGTGGTGGCCGTGGCCGCGGGCAGCAACCACTCGCTGGCGGTGGGCGACGACGGCTCCGTGTGGGCTTGGGGCTCCAACGCGGAGGGCCAGCGGGGGGATGGGACCACGGGCCAGCTCTCCGCGCCGACGCAGGTGCCCGGGGTGAGCGGAGTGGTGGGCGTGGCCGCGAACACCTTCCACTCGCTGGCGGTGAGCGCCGACGGCACCGCGTGGGCCTGGGGCTACAACAGGAGTGGCCAGCTCGGAAATGGCACCACACGCAACAGCCCGGCTCCCGTGCGGGTGGAGGGGCTGGAAGGGGTGGTGGCCGTGGCCGCGGGCAGCAGCCACTCGCTGGCGCTGCTTGGCGATGGCACCGTGTGGTCCTGGGGCGACAACACCTTTGGCCAGCTCGGGGATGGCACCAGGGCCAGCCGCTCCGTGCCAGCACGGGTGCCAGGGCTGCAAGGGGTGGTGGCCGTGAGCGCGGGCGGTCACCACTCGCTGGCGCTGTTGGCCGATGGCACCGTGTGGGCCTGGGGTTACAACTTGAACGGCCAGCTGGGGGATGGCACCAAGACGTACCGCTACGTGCCGGTGGCGGTGAAGGGGCTGGAAGGGGTGGTGGCCGTGGCCGCGGGCGGTAACCACTCGTTGGCGGTGCGCTCCGACGGCACCGCATGGGCCTGGGGGGAGAACGTCAAGGGTCAACTCGGGGATGGCTCCCTGGCCAGTCGCCTGGCGCCCGTGGAAGTGAAGGCAGCGGGCAAGGTCGAGGCCGTGGCCGCGGTCTATGGCTTCTCGCTGGCGGTGGGCTCCGACGGCTTCCCGTGGTCCTGGGGCGACAACAGCTCCGGCCAGCTGGGGGATGGCACCACGACCTCTCGCTCGGTGCCGATGCCTGTGCAAGGGCCGGGCGAGGTGGTGGCCGTGGCCGCGGGCAGCAGCCACTCGCTGGCGCTGAGCGCCGATGGTGGCGTGTGGGCCTGGGGCCACAATGCCCGGGGGCAGGTGGGGGATGGCACCTTGGACCGGCGCCTCGCGCCCGTTCGGGTGCAGGGCTTGTGCGGCGTGGTGGCCCTGGCCGCGGGTGGTGCCTTCTCGCTGGCGGTGCGCGACGATGGCACCGTGTGGACCTGGGGTGACAACGCCTTCGGCCAGCTCGGCAATGCTCCGCCCGTGTATGCGACCCTGGTCGTTCGCTCCCTGCTGGATTGAGCGCGACAGGAGCCCTCTTACGAGCGGCCAGCGGGTGAGGCCTGGCCAGCCTGGAACCGCTCTCGCAGCTGCGCGAAGGCAGTCGGCTCGGGGTGGGTGCGCACGTACTCGTGGATCCGGGCCGCACACTCCTCGGGAGAGGCGCGCGACGTATCGACCTCCACGTCGTACAACCCATGCGCATGCACCGTGGCGTAGTGGCTACGCGCATGTCCGCGCGGGGACGTCGCACGCTGCCGCTCTCGCTCCTCGAGAGCCTCCAGGGGAATGCGAACACCGACAAAATACGCGTTCACGGAGCGCAGCGCGTTCGCGAAGTCAGGGAGCCACTCGCGCTCGTAGAGGATGTAGTCCACGATGACGTTGTTGCCCTGCTCCGCGAAGGCCGCGATGGCATGGTGCATGCCCGCGATGACTCGCTGCCCCTTGGGTCCGAAACGCAGCGTGAAGAGCGGCGAGCCGCTCTCGTCCGTGGAGGGTACGCCATAGAGCACCTGCTCGCCGTCGGGAGGAGCGCCCATGAAGTAGCGCGGCGGCAGCATGCCGACGAGGATCGAGTCGATGCCCATCGCCATGTAGGGCTCCTCGAAGAGCTCCTGGAGCTTCTTCTGGATGCTCGTCTTTCCCGCGACCGAAGGGCCATTCAGCACGATGACGTTGCCGCCCGTACCGTGCTCTTCGTTCACGTGAGGTTTGTCGGAGTGCATCGGATTCTTCCTATTGAAGCGATTGCTCACTGGAAATCATCGTCGGAATAGAAGATGCGTTGACCAACCATAAGCCAGATTCGCCGGCGTCGATCGGCTCCTCGCCGCGCTGGCCGTGCGTGCTACCCTGAGCATGCACCCTGACAGTCACGAGGGACACCATGAGACCGGAGGACACGCAGCACCTGATGCATGCCATCGACCTGGCACGACAGGCCCGGGCACGGGGAGACAATCCCTTCGGCTCGGTGCTGGTGGACGCGAGGGGACGCGTCCTCCTGGAGGGCAAGAACACCCAGGGGACGACGAGGGACTGCACCGGCCATGCGGAGTCCAACCTCATGAGCGAGGCCACCCAGCGATACCCTCCCGAGGAGCTGGTTGGCTCCACCCTCTACGCCAGCACCGAGCCCTGTGCCATGTGCGCGGGCGCCATCTTCTGGGGCGGCGTGCGGAGGGTCGTCTTCGCGCTCTCCTCCGCGGAGCTGAGCCAGTTCACGAACCCCTCCGCGCCCACCCTTCGCATGTCCTGCCGCGACGTCTTCGCCCGCGGCTCCGAGCCCACCGAGGTGGTGGGTCCGGTGGCGCTGCCGGAGGCCCGTGAGGTGCACGAGGGCTTCTGGAAATAAGCGGTGCCTCGATGACGTCGAGGTCACGACCCTGAACATCCAGCGCTTCAACGGGAAGAGTCTCTAAGGCGATCGCCCGGGTGGTCGGTCCCTGATCCTCAACGCTTCCTGACATAAGGGGACACACGAACCTGCTTCTTGACAGGACGCGGCAATGGATTTAACACGTGCTGAAAATGAGAATGCGTATCAATTTCATTTTTGTGGGGCACTGACCCCCCACTTCCCCCCACGGCAGAAAGGCAGTTCCCCCCATGAAGCATCCTGTTTCCTTCCTCTCCTCGAGACTCTCCTCCGCGATGCTCGCCTTCGCCCTGCTCTCCGGTTGCGGTGACGAACCGGGCAACGGCGATACCAGGCCGCTGTACGCCATCACCACGCAGCTGTTCTCCTCGGACCCGATGGAGAGCTACGTCATCGTGACGGACCAGGCGGAGCAGACCGCGACGCTCTCGCTGGACAACGCCATCAAGGTTCCCGGCCGCGCGCTCGGCGTGGGCAGTCCCAAGTCTGGCTCGCTCTATTTGGTGAGTGACGAGAGCGCGACGATCACCCGCTACAAGCTGACGAGCAGCGGAGGCCTGGAGCAGGCGGGAACCCTGAGCCTCGAGGGCCAGGGCATCTCGTCGCTCGGGGAGTACCAGAACAACTTCCAGTTCATCTCGGCGACCAAGGCGTACTACTTCGACGGGACCACCGCCCAGCTCGTCATCTGGAATCCCTCCGAGATGACGGTCACGAAGACCATTCCGCTCGACGCGCTGAACATCCCGGGCACGATCCTGTCCTTCTCGGGGGCGATCGTGCACCTCGACAACCAGATCATCATGCCCGTGGGCTGGCGTCCGGTCTCGGGAGTGGGAATCACCAGGAAGGCGGGCGTCGTCTCCGTCGACACACGGACGGATGAGCCCACCATCGCGATGGATGACCGGTGCGGCTACACGCACGATGCCGCCGTCGGCCCCGATGGCAAGGTCTACATCGCCACGGAGGCGTACGGCGCCGCGGTGTACCGGGTGGTGGGAGGGGACACGCCGGAGCCGTGCCTGCTCAAGTTCGATCCCCAGACGCGCACCTTCGATCCCTCCTTCTACGAGGAGCTCGGCTCGCTGGTGGGTGGAGGCACCGCGGGTGCGCTCATCCCCGGCCCCCAGGGAACGGCCTACGTGCGCGTGCTCGATGAGAGCATCGCCCCCGTGAACGAGGGCACCCATCCCCGTACCGTGGCGAGTGGGACCGGTTGGCAGTGGTGGCAGTTGAAGCTCGACACCCTGACCGCGACGCGGAGGACCGATTTCCCGTCCACC
This sequence comes from Archangium lipolyticum, assembly GCF_024623785.1. Lineage (NCBI taxonomy): Bacteria > Pseudomonadati > Myxococcota > Myxococcia > Myxococcales > Archangiaceae > Archangium > Archangium lipolyticum. The sequence continues at coordinate 72,972 of NZ_JANKBZ010000022.1, read as the reverse complement.
ACGGGCAGTGTCTTCCTCTTCGAGTCGCAGAATCAGACTCTCTACAGCGAATTCGGGGCAGGCAGCGCGTCGACGACCCTGCACGTGCTGGGCGAGAGCGGCAGGCCCACCGTGACCACGCAAGGGCTCTCCTTCTCCTTCCTCCAGCTGCGCTAGCGCACATTCCCGCTGTAACGACACGATTGCCTTCACCCATTCATGGAGTTCCGATGCGTTTTGCCTTCCGTACCGTGGGCGTGGTTGCTGTCTGGCTGTTGTCGACTCCCGCTCTTGCCACCAGCACGGGCATCACCGGTCAATCCGGCAAGGAGGGGCCCGCGTGCAACATGTGCCACAAGGGGGGGCCGACCCCCACCGTCGAGTTCCAGGGTCCCACGACGCTCGCTCCGGGAGAGACGGGCCGGTACTCGTTCATCATCCGGGGTGGGGCCGCGAAAATAGGAGGTGTGGACATCGCCGTGGATAACGCGGCGGCGGTTCTCCAGGCCGGAGAGGGCCTGAAGAAGCTGGGGAGCGAGCTCACCCACTCGGCGCCCAAGGCCTTCAATGGCAACGAGCTTCGTTTCGACTTCTCCCTGGTCGCTCCCTCCACGGATGTCACCCTCACGCTCTTTGGCGCCGGGAATTCCGCCAACGCGGACCTCGACAGCGGTGGCGACAAGCCCGCGGCCACGAAGTGGAGCGTGAACGTTGGCAAAGGCTCGCCCGACGCGGGATCGGGCTCACCCGACGCGGGCTCGGGCGGCACGGGCGACGAAGGTGATGATGACAAGGGAGGTTGCTCCACCACGGGTGGCTCGCCCGTGTGGATGCTCGCGATGGCCGGAACCTTCCTGGCCCTGCTCTGCCGTCGCCAGGGCTGAAATCCGTTCACGGACACCGGGCTGACGTTCTTCGTCCAGCCCGGTGTCCTTCTTCGTCAGCCGCGCGTGAGCTCGGCTCAGCGTCTGTTCGTCGTGGCCCGTGTCAGGTCTCCCGGGGCTCCCGCGTCCCAGGCGGCAGGCCGGACTGGCCCCCCTCTTTCAAACGAGAACGTCATGACGCTCCGCGCCGAACGCATCTTCCTTCCCACCGACTGCGCGCCCGAATCGCTCTGCTGGAGCGGAGATGCGCTCATCGACTGGGTCTCCGGCGGTCTCCGCCATGGCCTGGACGGAAGCTCCTTCGATCCCTGTGTGCGCTATGGCTACCGCTTCGATGGCGCGGTGATGTCCCAGGACGGCCAGTACGCCGTCATCTACGAGCGGCTTGGCACGAAGGGGCTCCTGCTGCGGCAGGGCAAGTTCGTGCGTGAGCTCAACCGCAGCTACTACCACGCCGAGGCCTACGAGTACCCCGTGGCCCTGTGTACGCTCCCGAGTGGCCGCACGCTCCTGGCGCACTGCCCCGACGAGTACTGCCGCCTGGAGCTGGAGGACGCGGAGACAGGGGAGCGGCTCACCCGGCGCGAGGGCGATTCTCCCGACGTCTTCCACTCCCGGCTCCAGTTCAGCCGCGATGGCCGTTACCTGCTCAGCGCGGGGTGGGTCTGGCATCCCGTGGACGTGTTGTATGTCTTCGACGTGGCCCGCGCGCTCGAACGGCCCGCGTCCCTGGACGAAATGCGCGAGCTCGAGCTGGGGCTGGGTGACGTATTCGTGGAGTTCTACTCGGCGGCCTTCGGTGAGCGCGACACGCTCGTCTTCCATTGCTCGGGTGACGAAGAGGTCGATTCGGCGCCCCTCATGTCGTATTCGCTCACCGAAAAGCGGGTGCTGTCCAAGGCTCCGCTGGAGCGGCCCGCGGGGACGATGATGGTGATGGACGGGTACGTGGTGAGCTTCTTCGAGCACCCCCAGCTCATCGAGCTCGCGACCGGCCGCTTCGTGGAGCGCTGGCCCGAGCTCGGCACGGGCACGCAGTCCAGCAGCATCTGCCGTGGGGTTGGGTGCCTGCCTCCACTCGCGATGGATCCCGTGGGGCGCCGCTTCGCCGTGGGGACGAAGAAGGGCATCGAGGTCGTCCGCTTCGTCCCGTAGCTGGCGGGCGGGCCCGCCCGTCCGGGTGTTCTATGTGAGCTTCTGTTCGAGCGCGGCCAGGTTGGGGACGAACCAGATCGTCTCCCCGCGGTTCGACTCGCGGACGAAGTCCCTGAGCGCGTCGCTCGCCTCGACCGCCGCGGCGATGTCGCCCAGGATCGCCACCCGGAGCCGGTAGTTCACGAACTTCTGGAGGATCTCCCCAGCGAGGCGCGAGCGAAGCTTCAGGAAGTCCGGGGTGAGGCGCTCCAGCGGAATGGCGACCATCTTCACGTCCGTACCGAAGAGCTCGCCGATGACGTCGGTGGCATCACGGTCGCTTGCCATTACCGGCCCATCGGCCGCGCATAGGAATACGCGCACGCCCGCGAGCTCGAGGATTCTTCCAGTCATTGCGTGTAGCCTCCAGTCTCATGCTTCCAGCCAGGCCTGAACGAGCCGGATGAGCTCGGCCGTGTCACCCGGAGAACCGAACATCACGATCTTCAGGTGCTCGCGCTCAGGGTCATAGGCGGTGTCGACGCGGACGGGGGCAGGGTGGGCCTCCCGGCTGCCCACGACGGCGACGACCCGGTTGGCCATCCGGATCGCGGCCTCCCGGCCGATGCCGGGGATGTCGATGATGCTGGTCACCTGGGCTGTCGGGACGGGGGGACCGCGCCTGGGGCTTGCCCCGCCGAACGCCTCCAGGTCCGAGCGAAGGATCCGGTACGACTTGCCGATCCGTGTCGCCCTGAGCCGTCCGTCGCGGATGAACCGCAGCACGGTCTTGGCGTGCAGCCTCAGCCGCTCGGCCGCCATCTCAACCGTGTAGAACTCCTCGGACATACCCGGCTCCCGCTCCGGTTCGTGTTCCCTATTGTTCCATGAAGTGCTCGATTCTTGGGGAGTATATAGCACTTTGTGGAGCAATTGGCACTGCGACCTGCAACGCGAACGCAGGGTCAGGCCTCAGCAGGCCAGCGTGGCGCACGACACCCGCTCGAGGGCTTCGCCGAGCGAACGGAGTGGATCCGCCGGCAGCTCGATCGCGCGCCAGGCCACGTATCCATCCGGACGGATCAGCGAGGCCCCTCCTGCCCCGAGGCCGAAAGCCGTCCGGAAAGTGCTCTCATCGGACGGACGCACATCGATGCCGATGCGGAGGCACTGCACATCGATGCCCAACTGCTTGCCGATCCGCGCTGCGGCGGGGCACCACCGCGCGTCCTGGGCAAGCAGCACCCAGCCTCGCTGGAACAAGTCGAGCGTGGACACCCGCTCGCCGTCCCTGGTCATCCACAGATGCGGCGCGCGCGTGCCGGGTTGACCAGCCCACTGCTCGGGCCGCAGCGCGGGCGGGAGTCCGTCACCGGCATCGAGCACCGCGGTCGAGCGATACAGCTGACCCAACTCCATGGCGTCGTCGTCGATGATCGGCACGTCCCTGGCGGTCCCGGCCGCGTCCGACGCGTAGTCGCTTCGGGCGAAGAGCTGCCCATGCCGGAGCCACGCGATCGGGCGCCGTTCGGCGTCGTAGGTGTCGAGCAGCCGCGGCGTCGATGCACCGGAGAGGACCGCGGACAACTTCCACGCGAGATTGTGCGCATCCTCGATGCCGGTGTTCGCACCATAGCCACCACGCGTAGGCGGCAGGGTGTGCGCGGCGTCCCCGGCCAGGAAGATCCTACCGGACGCGAAGCTGTCCGCGATGCGTGCGCTCAGCTCCCAACGGCCGGTGGTGATGAGCTCGACCTCGAGGTCCGTCCTGCCGATCGCCTTGAACACCATTGCCCTCAACGTGCCTTCATCGCGTTCCTCGTCATCCGAGAACATCAGCACCCAGCGACCATCGCCGTAGGTCGTGAGGAATGCCTTGAGTCCCGGCTGGTCGATGTTGAACTGCGAGATCCCCGAGCGAAGGTACTCCTCGAGCGGAGCCCGGAAGAGAACGCTGCGCAGCGTCCGGATGGAGCCGCGTCCCTGCTGGCCGATTCCCAATGCCTCGCGAATCGGGCTGGCATGGCCATCCGCCGCGATCAGGTATGCGGCCCGCATCGCGTACTCTCGTCCATCGCGAGCGCGCAGCGAGGCGACGACACCATCCGCATCCTGTTCGAACCGGATCAACTCCGTTGAGAGCCGGATGTCGGCACCGAGCGCGATCGCCTTCTCACGAAGGATGGGCTCGAGACGATCCTGGGAGAGCGCGGCGCCCGCGCACGGCGAGTACTCGAGCCTGGGCGACTGCCGGGTCTCGGGTGTCCAGGGGGTCTCCTCGAACCACTTCCCGGCCAGACTCTCGACCCGGCTCCGGCGCAGCCGGAAGTCGGCCGGCATCTGTGGAATGCGAGGGCCCAGCCCGATCGCACGAAAGAGCTCCAGCGTCCTCGGCGTGTAGCCGATCGCACGCGGATGCGGAGAGCTGCCTGGGTGCCGCTCGACGAGGACGGTGGGCACCCCGCGCCAGGAGAGGAACATCGCGGCCGACAAACCCACCAGGCCGCCCCCGACCACGAGCACCGCGGTTGACTCTGCTTTCATGACTGGCTCCGATACGCTGTATTGGCCGATACAGTGTATCGGCCGGGCAGGGTTGTCAACCGCGCTCCATTCGGGACAAGAAGAGCCGCGATGCCCGCTCGAAAAAAACCGCCCGCAGCCGAGGCGGCGCTCATCTGGGAGCGCCCCGAGCCCGCGAACCGTCCCGCGCCCGGACCCCTGAGCAGGGACCGGATCGTGCGCGCCGCCATCGCGCTCGCCGACAAGGAAGGCCTCGCCTCGGTGTCGTTGCGAAAGGTCGGAGCCCAGCTCAATGCCGGGCCCATGCGGCTCTACGGCTATCTGTCCACCAAGGAGGAGCTGCTCGAGCTCATGGTGGACGTGGTCTACGGCGAAATGGCCTCCGCCGGGCAGCTCCGCGGCAACTGGCGCGAGGTGCTCCGGTCGATCGCGCAGCGCACCCGGCAGGCGGCCAGGAAGCACAAGTGGTTCATCGACCTGCTGGGAGGCCGTCAGCATCTCGGCCCGAATGCCCTGGCCTATTCCGAGGCCTCACTCGCCGCGCTGAGCGAGACGCCGGGCTTCGAGAACATCGATGACGTCCTCCATGCCGTCAGGACCGTCAATGCCTACGTCATCGGCGCGCTCCTGAGTGAAGCCAGCGAGCTGCGTGCCGAGCTCGAAAGCGGCATGAACGAGACGGAATGGCAGAACGCCACGTGGCCCTACATCCAGCGGATGATCGCCACCGGCCGCTTCCCGACGCTCGCCAAGGTGGTTCGGGACGCCACCCACCCATCGTCCGACGTCAGGTTCGACAGGGGGCTGGACTGCGTGCTCGACGGCATCGCGGTACGACTCTCGCGCTGAACGCTGAGCGTCGTCATCTGGCAGATGAAGCCGGGTCCTTGGTGCGCCTGCCCAGGCGGAAGCGATCGATGCCTACTATGAGCAATCCGTCCGGAAGAACCTCTATTGATGGGGCTGACCCCGGCCCGATGATGCTAGGGGTCGAATCGAGCAGGCCGCACGAGGCGCTCGCCGCTTCTGGACGAAGGTGCTCACCGCGGCCTTGAAGCAATCTGGCGCCGTGAAGAGCAGGAAGTGCGGCCCGCCCTTGACGGTGAACAGATTGACGCCAGCGGCTTTGGGCAGGAGCCGGATATGGGCCTGGGCGCCAGCATGGGGTGTCTTGGGGTCCATGTCGCCCTGGAGAACGAGGACTGGCGGAAGAGCGGTGGGAGACCGGCCGAACCACTCGTCGCGCGGATAGGCCAGAGACGCCCGACCGACGAGCTGGCCCGGCAGGCTGCTGACGAACAGGAACCGGGCGGCTTCGGCTTCCACCTGGGCCTTGGTGAGGCCCGGCCGGGCGTTGTTCTCGGATGCGCTGATGACACTGACGAGCGGGATGGACATCGACGACTGCGGAAAACGGCCGAACTGGGCGTTCAGTGCCTCCAGGTCCTGCTGGACCTGCCGCAATGGCTCGAGGTCGCCGCCCCTCAGGCCCGCGAGGACCAGGGGAATCCGCGCCCGCAGCTCCGGGCCATCCAACAGTGCGCCGAAGAAGAGTTTCGGACGCCCCCCGGGGACGGACGCGGACAACTTGGAGTCGTCGACGAGCCCCTGCATGGCGGCAACCGCCGAGCCTCCGAGACGAGCACGGCAGCCCGGGTCCGCATCACACTGCGCGAGAACCGCGCGGCCCACCTCGTCGACGACGGCAGAGCGATGGCTGAGGTCCCATTGCTCGGCCGTTTCCGGAGGGACGAGGGAATCGAGCACGATCCCCTCGAGGCGCCGCGGTGGGGCGACCGTCATCATGCGCAACACCAGCTGCGTGCCGTAGGAGACCCCATAGAGCCACGTCGGCCGGCCGGCGGAGTAGCGCTCCATCAGCGCGCGCAGATCGTAGGCGGCGTGGGTGATGGTGAAGGCGCGGGTGCGCTTGGAATCGGACTCCAGCGCCTCGAAGCATGTCGCCCACTCGGCGCCTTGAAGCGCGGAGCCACCGTCGCTGTCGGCGGCCTCCTCCTTCTGGCAGAGCCGGCTCGAGAAACCGGTCCCGCGATGATCGGGGACCAGCAGGTCATATCCCGGGAAGGCGGCCCGCAGGGTCTTCAGCAGAGGGTAGAACGAAGCCCCTGACTCGCCGGGCCCGCCCGCCACGAGCCAGACCTGCCCGGCCGATCGCCCCGGAGCCGGGAACTTGCGGATGAAAAGCTCGATCCTCTCACGGCTCGGATCCGCGTAGTCCAACGGTGCGCTGAAGCGAGCGCAGAGGGAGCCGGCGAGGGCGTCATCCTCCTTCGCGTCCGGGCAACCGATGAACTCATCGGCACGGGCCGCCGTGCCCTGATCGGACGCGTGCGAAGAACCGCTCAAGACGAGTGCGCCCCAGACCGCGACCACGGCTGCAAAAGTGGGATGCTTCATGTTCGTTCGTGCTCCGAGAGAGCCCGGGAACTTCACAGAGAAGACCTGTGAGCGCAATCCAATGGGGGCCGTGGTGCGCCAGACTCAGGCACTTTGATGGGGTTGTGAGCTTCCACCTGGGCCTGGTGAGGCCCGGCCAGGCGTTGTTCGACGGGTGTCTCCAAGGGGACTGGCCGCATGCGCCAGAATGACTTACCGGACGCGCCACGCCTGAGCGAGCCACTCACATGAACGGCCTCGCGGATCCATCGTTCAGGACTCACATTGTTTCGGAGGAGAACCGATGAAGCTCTACTTCAATCCCCAAAGCCGCGCGGTCGTCAGCAAGTGGATGCTCGATGAGTGTGGTGCGGAGTACGAACTCGTGCCCATCGACTTCGCGAAGCGCGAGCACAAGACGCCGGAGTTCCTGAAGATCAACCCCGCCGGCAAGCTGCCGGCGCTGGTGGATGGCGAGACGAAGGTGTTCGAGGGAGCGGCCATCTGTTTGTACCTCGCCGACAAGTACCCCCAGGCCAACCTCGCGCCGAAGATCGGCTCGCCGGAGCGGGGGCGCTATCTCTCCCTGATGGTGTATTCGACCTCGCAACTCGAACCCGCCATGGCAGACAGGATGCTGAAGGTGGAGACGCTGCCCCAGCGTGGCTGGACGGACTTCGAGACGGCGCTGAATGTGGTCGAAGAGGAGCTGGGCAAGGGACCTTATCTGTTTGGTGACTGGTTCACCGCGGCCGACGTGATGATCGGCTCGATGTGCATATGGATGCGGAGGTGGGCCTCGCCGACCGGCCGGCCTGCAATCGATGCCTATGTCGAGCGGCTGCTGGCCCGTCCCCATGTCATGAAGGTGGGAGGAGACGTTTCCGGCCCGCCCCGGGCGCCGGAGCGCGCCCGGTAGTACTCGGGGCTGGAGCCCGTCCAGCGCTTGAAGGCCCGGTGGAAGGCCGTCGGGTTGGAATAGCCCAGCAGGAAGGAGATCTCGGAGATGCTCAGCCGCTTCTCCAGGTAGACCCTCGCCAACTCCTGCCGAAGCCCATCGAGCAGCACCTCATGGCTGATTCCCTCCTCTCTCAGCCGGCGCTGGAGGGTACGAGGGCTCATGTGGAGCTTCGCCGCCACCGCCACCAGGCTGTAATCCCCACCGCCCAGTGCCCCGCGCAGCGCCGTCCGCACCTGCTCGCTCAACAGGCTCGTGGAAGGCAACTGCTCGACCTTCACCTTCGCCTGTTGCTCGAAGAAGGAGAGGAAGAGCGCGTTGGCGTGGGTGAGCGGCAGGTCCAGCGTGGCGTTGGAGAAGGCAATCTCCGTGGTCGGTGCTCCGAAGAAGACCGGAGTGCCGAAGAAGGCCTCGTGCGCAGAGGTGTCGGAGGGGGGCTCGTGTTCGAAGTGCACCCACAGGGGCACCACGGGCGTGGCGGTGAGCGCACGTGTCGCCAGCAGCAGCTCCGCCAGGATGCACTCCGCGAGGAGCCAGTGGACCGGCCGCCGTGGCTCATGCGAGAGGAAGCGGAGCCTGCCGCCACCCTCACAGGGCTCCAGGGCGAGGCGCTCGAAATCCTCCCAGAGCCGCTGGTAGCGAAAGGCCCGTTCGAAGCCCTCTCGTAGCGTGGGACTGGCCATCAGCACCAGCCCACCGACGCCATAGGCTTCCAGCGTGAACTCCCGCGCCAGCTCGAGCCCCAACGTGGGCTCCTTCACCCGGGAAGCGAGCGCCTCCATCAGCCGCTCGAACGCGGAGAGGGGAATACGTGCCTCGGGGTCCCGCAGCACGGCGGGGTCCAGGCCCGCATCCTGGCAGAGCGAGCTCTCATCCAGTCCACGCCGCCGGGCCAGTGCCAGCTGGGGGAGTGCCAGACGAGCGGAGATCTGGATGGACGGATGGGTCATCCGCGTGCGCCTCCAGGAAAACGCTAGGGAGATGTGGCGCGTCCTGCAAGTCACTCTGGCGCATCGGGTCAGTCCTCGCGGTGCTCACTTCGAGCGTGGTCCGCATCTTTCCATATGAAAGGTGCCTGGCTGGATCGCTGCTCCAGCGGGCTTGAAAGAAAGGGAACGGTCATGGAGAGCACGGTCGCGGAAATGGAGCTGGGGACAGGCGCGCGCATGTCGAAGGACAACGCGGGTCTCTTGAAGTGGATTTTCGAGGAGATGGACAGGGTGATGGATGCGAAGCCCTTGCTCGACCACATGGCGGAAGACGTGGTCTGGAAGGTGACGATTCCGGACGGAACGCCCCTCAGCGGAGAGTTCCGCGGCAAGCAGGCCGTGATCGATTACTACTCCCGGCTGCCTGAAATCGCCGAGTTCCACCAGGAGCGGCCCCAGGAGTTCATCGACCACGGTGACCAGGTCATCGTCCTGGGGGACGACTCCTTCCTCGTGAAGAAGACGGGGAAGACCTTTCGCAGCGAGTACGCGGTCGTCACGGACTTCCACCAGGGGCTCATCACGAGGATGGTGGTGATCCAGAACCTGTGCGGCATCGCCGACGCCTATCGCGACAGCTGACCCACTCCTTCACGTCACAGTTGGCAGTAGCAAGGGCTGGTGTTACAGACGCATTCGTTGTTGGAGCAGTATTGATTCTTGCAGCACAGATAATAAGTGGCTCCGCACGCGCCGGAGCCATCGCACACATCGGGACCGTAACAGCCGCGCCCATCGTCACAACCCGTGCCGGCGGGCTTGGGCGGGTAGGTGCAGGCTCCAGTGGCCGGGTTGCAGGTGCCGGTAGGATTGAAGCACTGGCCCGGGGGGGTGTTGCAGGCCTTGGCGGTTCCCCCGCACGCGCCGGAGCCGTTGCACTTGTCGTCGGAGGTGCAGGCATTGCCATCGTTGCAGAGCGTTCCCGTTGACAGGGGGGCGTATTGGCACGTGCCGCTGGCGCAGGAGCCGACAGGCGCGAAGCACTGGTCCGGCGCTTTGTCGCAGGCGGAGACGTTGCAGCAGATGCCATCCACACAGAAGCCGGAGTCGCACATGCGATTCTCGGTGCAGCCCTTTCCGAGCCCCACCTTGGGAATGCACTCGGTCCCGTTCTCGTAGTGGCTGTCCAGACAGCCCCCACACTGTCCGTTCTCGCAGGCGCGTCCCTTGTACGTGCATATCGTGCAGGCTGGGTCGCAGGGGAGTCCCTCGTCCGGGGTGCCGTCGCAGTCGTCGTCCTTGCCGTTGCACACCTCGTCCACCGCGGACACGGCCCCTTCACAAGGCCCATAGGCCCCTCCCGTGTCGCAGGGGCGCTTACCGGCCTGGCACTCGCCCATGTCCGGGCCGCAGAGCGCCGACGTGCCGGGTCGACATGCCGTGCCCTGCTCGGGCTGGCAGCGGCCCTCCACGCAGACATAACCCGTCAGGCACGTGTTCTCGCTGTCACAACGCCGTGCGTCCTCCTGGTTGAAGTCGTCGATCGTTGGTACCAGACAGCCCGTGAGCAGCACTCCCAGCAGGGCCGCCATCTTCAGGAGCATCCTCATCGCGCTGCCTCCGTGTGGGGCACTTCTTCTCCGCCGGACAGCAGCCAGGTGACGACCGCACCCGTGGCCAACAGCCCGGCCGCGCCGAAGAGGACGTTGGCCACGCGCGCGCTTCCCAGGGCCTCGTCGCGGTGTGCGGCCATCGGTTGCTGGTAGCTCGCGTCTCGTGCGTCCTGGATCTGCCCGCGTGAGCGCAGCCCGAAGAAGCCGCCCACTCCGCCCGCGACTACTCCGGCTCCCAGCAGCGCCAGGCTCGGCGTGGGCACGGACACGCTCCCCATCCTTACCGAGGAGGGTAGCCACGGGCGCTGCTCCGTCTCCGGCACGAGCTCCACCGAGGGTGTCTCCGGGCGATCGTCCGGGCTGGGCGCTCGAGCCTGGGGCTCGGTTTCCGGGAGCTTCAGCTCCTTGCGCACCGCTTCTCGAAGCTCCTCGAATTCCTGCTCCACCTTGGGAGAGGTGCGCACCGGTAGCCGGGCCTGTGGGTCCAGCAACAGCGCCGTCTTGAAGGACGTGCGCGCCTCCACGCGCCGGCCCATGTCCGCGAGGATGAGTCCCTCGAAGAGCGAGATGCGCACGTCCTCGGCGAGACTTCGCGGCTGGCGCCGGGCCTGGGCAAGCTGCTCCAGGGCGCGTTCGTACTCGAGTGCCTCGTACAGCCGCTCGGCGGCGGTGATGTAGCGAGCCGCTTCATTCGGCGCGGGAGGCAGTTGGACCTTCTTCCCGGGCTGGGTTCGTTTCGTCTGGGCCGTGGCCGCGTACAGCGGCGTCAGCGCCACCCAGACTCCGAGCGCGGCAACGGACATGCGACGGCGGACATCGGTCTTCATCAGCGCCCACTCCCGGGTTGGCTCCTCAAATCCGGTGCACCGACATCATGTTGGTGCGCCCCGGCTCGTTGAGCGGCACACCGGCCACGATGACCACGGGCGTACCCGCCTGGCAGATGCCCATCTCCTTGCACAGCCGGCGCACCTGCCGGAGCATCGCGTCCGTCGACTGGCAGCGCCCCACCTGCAGCGGCTTCACGCCCCAGTAGAGCGCCATGCGGTTCACCGTCTCCGGGTTCGGCGTCAGCGCGACGATCCGCGCCTTCGGCCGGAACTCGGAGATGAGCCGCGCCGTCAGGCCCCGCTCCGTGTACGCCACGATGGTGCCGATGTTCATCTGCTCGGCCGCCGCCGCCGCCGCCGCCGCCACTCCCGTGGAGATGTCGTCTCCCGAGTTCGGGAACGGGGCCGGGCGGAATTCGCTGCGCATCACCCCCGACTCCGTCTCCTCGACGATCCGCGCCATCGTCGCCACCGCCTCCAGCGGGTATTTCCCCGCCGCCGTCTCCCCCGACAGCATCACCGCGTCCGCTCCATCCAGGATGGCGTTGGCCACGTCCGACACCTCGGCGCGCGTGGGCCGGGCGTTGTTCACCATGCTCTCCAGCATCTCCGTGGCGACGATGACCAGGCCTCCCATGCTGTTCACCGTCCGCACCATGTGCTTCTGGATGGCCGGCAGCTTCTCCAGCGGCATCTCCACCCCCAGGTCCCCTCGCGCCACCATGATGCCGTCCGCCTCGCGCGCGATCGCCTCCAGGTTCGTCACCGCCTGTGGCTTCTCGATCTTCGCGATGAGCGGTGTGCCCCGCTTGGACACCAGCTGGCGCGCCCTCCGGATGTCGTCCGCCGTACGCACGAAGGAGAGCGCCACGTAGTCCACGCCCACCTCCTGTCCGAAGGCCAGGTCCTCCTCGTCCTTCTCCGTGACGGTGGGCACCGACACGTGCGCTCCCGGCAGGTTGAGGCCCTTGTGGTCCTTCAGCACGCCTCCCAGCTCCACCAGACAGGTCACGTCCTTGCCCTGGACCTTCTGCACCTTCAGCCGCACCCGCCCGTCATCCAGCAGGATGGGGTGGCCCGGCTCCACGTCCTTGGGCAGCGAGCGGATGGGCGTGGGGATGATGTTCTCGTGGCCCATCACCTCGCGCGTGGTGACGATCACCGTCTGGCCCGTTTTCACCTCCAGGCACCCGCTCTCGAACTTGCCCAGGCGGATCTTCGGCCCCTGGATGTCCTGCAGGATGCCCACCGGCACCCCCAGCTTGCGCGAGGCGCGCCGGATGAGGTTCACCCGACGGCGGTGCTGATCGTGCGTCCCGTGCGAGAAGTTGAGCCGCGCCACGTTCATGCCGGCCCGGATGAGTCCCTCAATGACCTCGGAGGAGTCCGAGGACGGTCCCAGCGTGCAGATGATCTTCGCCTTGCGCATGGGTCCGCATCCTAGGCACACCCCGCCTCCTTGACAGCTTCCCAGCCTCGGGAATACTGCCTCCCCACGCGCGGGCGAGAGAGCGACGGCGTCGGCGCGGCGGTCCTTTTCTGTCTTTCCAAGGGGTTTCCACCCCTACGTTGCGAGAAAGCCCGGCTCCCTGGGAGGGGGGGCCGGGCTTTCGCCTGTCCGGGGTTGCTCGCTCAGGGCCCCGAGAACGGTTTCGGGATGGCTCCCACCGCGCTCGCCCCATGGGTCTCCAGGGCGATGGGGCAGTAGGTGCGGTGGTCACACGCGATGCACGTCTTCAGGTCCGGTGCGCGGCGGGGTCCGCCGTCAGGCGTGGGAAGCCGCCGCCAGGTGTCGATCCAGGCCTTCGAGAGGGGCTCGCCCCGGATCTCCAGGGCCACCGCCGTCTCGATGAGGGAGACCGGCTGGTCGAACAATCCCGCCCCCGTCTCCGCCCGCGCCGCGTCGAGCGGGATGATGTACAGCGAGCGGTGCATCCGCAGCTGCTCGCTGAGGGGTGGCACCGGGCGGTCCCAGCGGTGGTTGCGCAGCGCCTCCACGTCCTCGGCCGTGGCGCCTTCGATGGGCTCCCCCAGCCGGGCCCGCTCCGCCAGCCGTCCGAGCACCTCCCGCGAGGGGTGCACCTCGGTGAGGAACAGCAGGATGCCGGCGCGCACGGGGCGGGCGCCCTCCTGCCTCGAGCGCAGCCACGCATAGGTCTCCAGCTGCCACTGGTAGACGCGGAGCATCTCGTCGGAGGGCTCCGGGCGGTCCGTTCCCTTGTAGTCGACGATGATCTCGAAATCGCCGTCCTGGAGCGGCAGCACCTCCTGGAGCTTGCGCACGAGGACGTTGTCGGTCAGGGCCCGGATGTTCGCGGCCGCCAGCACGTCGACGATGCCGCTGATCTCGAAGAAGTCCGCGCGCCGGGGATGGCCCGTCTCGGGCATGTCCCGCAGGCCGTGCAGGGGGATCTCGGGCCGATCGATGAGCGGAAAGAGGTGGGGCCCCCAGAGGTTGATGGCCTCATGGGCGCGCAGGTTGGCGCTCCGGGCCTCCTCCTGGACGGGCTCGGGGTTGAACTGGTTGGTGGGGGCGATCACGTTGCGCGGCCGCAGCCGGGTGCGATCCACCGTCACCTGCAGCTCGTGGGAGAGCGCGTAGTCCCAGGGGAAGGCGCGGTAGCGCGGGTCCGACGAGGCGTCCCTCCAGGACAGGTACGCATCCTCCATGACGCCGTGGATGAAGCCTCCGAACCACAGCTGCACGGGGGTGGAGGGCGGCAGCCGCCCCCGGTTCTGCAGGCGGTACTGCAGGCCGCAGCGGTGGAACGCGAGCAGATCCCCCGTGAGGCTGTAGTTGGGGATCTCCTTGTAGTCCTCGCGAGGCGTGAGCTTCATTGCAGCGTCACCGTGTAGGAGGTGCGGGGTCCCAGGCTCTGGTCCTCGTCGCGCCGCGTCCAGGCCGCGACGTTCGCGGTGCCCTTGGCGATCCCTCCCCGGTGGGCCACCAGCAGGAGCGTCTGCCGGGCCCGGCTCGCCGCGACGAAGTACTTGCGCACCAGGTCGTCGAAGCGCGCATCGCGCTCGGTGCGCCACTCATCCACGTACCGCGCGAACGGTCCGAACTCCCGCGTGAGCAGGTTGGGCTTGTCGGGATCGCGATCCGGGTAGCGCAGCGCCGGGTGGGCATGGCCGTCCTTGATCCAAGAGCCGATGTCGACGATGACCATGGGGTACTCCAACCCCTTGGCCTGGTGGATCGTCAGGACCGGGAGCCGGTTGGGCGGCAGGGTCTCCAGCAGCTCCTCGTCCAGCTCGAGGTCTCCGGCGGCCAGGGGCACCAGGCAGTTCCAGAGGAACTCGCGGACGCTGGCCGGGACGGGCCCGTTCGCGTCGTAGGCGATCTTCGAGCCCCATCTGCCCAGGGACTCCCCCTGTGACAGGCAGCGCTGGATGACCTCCAGGTACGCGAGCCCCTCCAGGTCATCCTGGAAGTAGGGGAGCCAGGTGACGAGCCGGTAGATGACCTCGGACACGAGCAGCGTCCTCGGGCCCTCGGCGCGGGTCGAGCGCGCGTTGCGCAGCGAATCGATGTACTGGTGCAGGTCCATCCCCGGCTGCACATGGGCGGGCGGTGACGGCGTGAAGGCCCGAGCGTCCCGGCGCCATTGCTCGAAGGTCTCGCGGATGTCGCGAGGGAGCCGCTCGTTCGCGCAGAGCGCCTCCGTGGGATCGAAGGCCTCCAGGAGCAGACCCAGGAGCACGCGCAGCCCGGTCACGTCCGCGAAGTCCCGGCCACGCGGGTTGAAGAGCGGAGGGCCCCCCAGCCGCTCGAGTTCGTTGCGCAGGTACCCGATGAAGGTGGGCTCGTTGTCGTTGCCTCGCTCCTGCGCGCTGGCGGCGATGATGGCGATGTCGCTGGCCGAGCCGCGCTCGTGATCGATGGAGATCTCCTCCGAGCCGGGCGTCGGACGCCACCCCTCGCGCGACAGGACGGAGCAGATGACCCGCGCCACCTCCCGCGCGAGAGGCTCCGCCGTCTTCCCATCCTTCACCAGCAGGTAGACGGGAACGCCGCTGTCCTCCCTGCCCGGTGGCGCCACCAGCGGCGGTTTGGGCGTGCGGCCCTCCATGTAGCCGGGATCGTTGGTCACGAACTCCTGGCAGTACCGGATGATCTCCCGCGTGCTGCGCCGGTTCACCACCAGGGGATGCCGCTGGGGACGCTGGCCGATGTGGCGCTCGTAGCGCTCGACGAAGTCGCGGAAGAGACCGACGGTCGCGCCCCGGAAGCGGTAGAGCGCCTGATCGTCGTCTCCCACCACCACGAGCGCTCCTCCGTTGCGGCGCGCATGCGCGGCGAGCCCGAAATAGATGCGCTCCTGCAGGTGATCCGTGTCCTGGTATTCGTCCACCAGGATGAGCCGCAGCGTCCTCGCGAACTCCTTCAGGGAGCCGTTCTCCAGGCGCTCGAGGAAGAGGGAGGACAGCCGCGTGTAGTCCGCGATGCGCAGCGACTCCATCGCGCGCTCGAAGTCCTGGAGGGCCTCGAAGGCGACCCTGGCCCCGGGGTGCGGATCGGGCTGCGCCAGGTACCTGCGCGTGTCCACCCCCGAGGTGAGGCAGAAGAAGCGGAGCTCGTAGAGGAGCCGGGCCTTCTCCGCGGTGCTCAGCCCCACGGGCCAGCGCCGCCCTCGTAGACGTCTCAGGTAGTCGGTGAGCAGGTCGTCGTTGTGCCGCCCGCGGGCGAAGAGGCCCTCCTTGAGCAACAGACCCCGGGCGACGAAGGGCTCGATGGGGATCGGCGGAGGATCCCTCGGCGCCTTGTGCTCGTTGAGCACCCCCTGCACCAGGCTGTCCAGCGTCCCCGTGCGCACGAGGTTGAGGTCGATCAGGCGCAGCCGCTCATAGGCCTTCTCCGGGAACTGATCTCGCAGGGCCCTCACCAGCTGCTGCCCGCGCGAGAGGATGCGCGATTGCAGCTCCCTCGCGGCTTTCTTGGTGAAGGTCGTCGCGACGATGGTCTCGGGCGGAACCGCCTCCACGTACACCGCATGGAGGCATTTCAACGTGAGCGCCGTCGTCTTGCCCGTTCCCGCCCCGGCGGTGATCTGCATCGGGGTGCCGGAGCCGGGCTGGACGATGGGCCCCAGCCCCGAGGCGTCGATCCCCATGACTCCGGAGACGAGCTGCCAGAAGAGATCGGCTGAGATCCGCGCGGGCCCGCTCTCAGAGGTCATCACGAGCACACCACCTTAGCCGTGGGGCTCGGGACCGTCAATCCAGGTGACGGCCCAGGTTACATCACAGGCTGATCTCGTCCGTCTTCTCGGGCACCAGCTTCGGGGCGAGGCCCGGAGGCGGCATGCCGTGGTGCGGATCCCCGGGCATGGGTACCACCTGCTCGTCGCCGGGGCCGCTGCCGCCCACGCCCGGACCGCCCTCGCGCAGCGAGTCGATCTCGTCGCGGGTGATGCCGGCCTCGTCCAGCACCTTGCGCGTCACCATGATGCGCGCCTGGCCATCCAGCGCCATGGCGATGGAGTCCGAGGGCCGCGCATCCAGGGCCATCTTGCGCTTGCCCTGCGTGAGGAAGACGCGGCCCGTGTAGATGTCGTCGTGCAGATCGTCGATGCGCACCTCGACGACCTTGCCGCCCAGCTCCGTCACCACCGAGCCCAGCAGATCCTGAGCGAGCGGTTGGGGCGGCCTCAGGTGCGCGAGCCGGAAGGCGATGGCCACGGCCGCCGACTCGTCCACGAAGATGGGGAGCACCATCTCCCCGTCCGAGGTGGTGAGCACCACGGCGTGTGTCTGCGCCTCGACCAGGGGGATCACGTCGCGCACCTGGAGCTCGACCAGCTCCTTGCAGGCGGCGGGGTTTCCACCCTTCTTCGGCACGCACGCCGTCTCGTCATCCACGGCCGCGGCCTTGGGCGAGGAGTGTGCACCGGAGGCCGGGAGGAAGACGCCTCCCAGGGCAAGCAGCGCGGCTGAAAGCGGACCAAGGAGGAACGTGGCAGCGATGGGCGTTTTCACCCTGCAAACGTGTACATGTGCGCTGGGGCCGGGAGGGCTCCGCGCCGTGCCCGCCTGCTCCCCAGCCTCACACCAGCCGCTCCCCGTTTTCGTCCGCTCGCGGGGGTAGACAAGCGAGCTTCAGCGCTCGTCCTCGTCCTCGTCGTAGTCCTCTTCGTCCTCGACGTCCTCGTCCTCGTCGAAGTCGAGCTCCTCGTCGTCGGACTCCTCGTCCTCGTCGGACTCGTCGTCCTCGTCGAGCTCGTCCTCCAGATCCTCGGTCTCCAGCGCCAGCGAGACGGCGAACTTCTTGCCGAGCACGGCCACCTGGGTCCGCATCTCGGTGAGGGCCGAGACGAAGTCCTCCTGGACGTTGGTGGGCGCTTTTTGACCGCAATGCGGGCAGACGAGTTTCTCCGTCCCGTCAATGAGATCCTGAGCGTCCAGCTCGAAGGTGCCCTCACACTTCTGGCAAGTGAGATCGATCGTCATGTGCGTCGCGCGGAATACATAGGGCTCCCGTTGGCTGTCAACGCCCGTGGCGGGGGGGAACCCGGTTTCAGTAGCTTGCGCTTCCCATGGACACTCCCAGGACCCTGGTGCATGCGCTGCATGATCAAGCCACCCGGCGACAGTACCGTCCGGCCCTGTGGACGCGCAGGGGCCGGACGTACATCCCCACCTCGTGGCACGAGTATGCCCTCCGGGTGAAGCGCTTTGCCCTGGGGTTGCTCTCCCTGGGGTTCCGGAGTGGAAGCGCCTTGCCCATCCTCTCCTTCAACCGCGAGGAGTGGCTCGTGGCGGACCTGGCGGCCATGGCCCTGGGAGGCATGCCGGTGGGGGTCTACACCACCAGCAGCGTGGAGCAGGTCCAGTACATCGTCGACCACTGCGAGGCGGAGTTCCTCGTGGTGGAGAACGAGAAGCACCTGGCCACCGCCCTCGCCGTGCGCGAGCGCGTGCCCCGGCTGCGTCACATCATCGTCCTGGAGTCCAATCCGGCCCTCCCCGAGGGCGTGCTGCGCTATTCGGACGTGCAGGCGCTCGGTACCGGTGCCGACGAGGCGCCCTACTGGGGGGCCGTCAACACCCTCCAACCCGAGGGGCTCGCCACCCTCATCTACACCTCCGGCACCACCGGCAACCCCAAGGGGGTCATGCTCAGCCACCGCAACCTCGTGTGGACGGCCCATCATCTGATGCGCGCCACCGGCATGCGCGAGGAAGGGGAGGCGCTGTTGTCGTACCTGCCCCTGGCGCACATCGCCGAGCAGATGCTCAGCCTCCACGGGCCGCTGCTCATCGGTGCCGAGGTGTTCTTCGCGCGCTCCATGGAGTCGGTGCCGGAGGACCTGCGAGAGGCCCGGCCCACGCTCTTCTTCGGCGTGCCGCGCGTGTGGGAGAAGTTCAAGGGCCGCATCGAGGAGGCCCTCCGCGAGCAGCCCGCCTCCCGCCAGAAGGTGGTCTCCTGGGCCCGCCAGGTGGCCGCCGAACGCAATGCCCTCGCCATCCGTCACGAGCGCGTTCCCCTGTTCCTGGAGGGCCAGTATCAGCTCGCCCGGCGCTCCGTCTTCCAGTCCCTGCTGGGGAGGGTCGGGTTGGATCGCGCCCGCTTCGTCGTCAGCGGCGCCGCCCCCATCGGCCGGGACGTGCTCGAGTTCTTCGCCTCGCTCGACCTCGTCCTGCGCGAGGTCTACGGCCAGTCCGAGGTGTGTGGCCCCACCACTCTCAACACCCTCGAGGCCACCCGCCTGGGCTCCCTCGGCCGGCCCATCCTGGGCGTCGAGGTCCGCATCGCCGGTGACGGGGAGATCCTCGTGCGCAGCGGCGGCGTCTGCATGGGGTATTTCAAGGACCCGGATGCCACCGCCGAGCTGCTTCGTGAGGGGTGGTTGCACTCGGGCGACGTCGGCCAGCTCGACCCCGAGGGGTTCCTCCACATCACCGGCCGCAAGAAGGAGATCCTCGTCACCTCCGGCGGCAAGAAGACCGCACCCGCTCACATCGAGATGCTCCTAAAGGCCGTGCCTCCCGTCGGCCACGCGCTCGTCATCGGCGAGCGCCGCAAGTTCCTCGTGGCCCTCCTCACCCTGGATCCCGAGCGCTCCCGGGCGCTCGCCCGACAGCAGGGCTGGCCCGAGGAGCTGTCCGCACTCGCCGTGGATCCCCGCCTGCGCCAGCACCTCCAGGCCTCCATCGAGCACGAGGTGAACCCCCGCCTGGCCCGCTTCGAGGGCATCAAGCGCTTCGCCGTGCTCGCCCAGGACTTCTCCATCGACGGCGGTGAGCTCACCCCCAGCATGAAGATGCGCCGCCAGGTCATCGAGGCCCGTTACAAGGACCTCATCGAGTCCTTGTATGCAGACGCGGAGTCCCCGGGGGTGGTCCAGGCGGGGTAGGGGAGGGGGTAGAAACGGCGAGAGGGCCGCGGGTTCCAGGTCCGTAGACCCTCACCCCAGCCCTCTCCCAGAGGGAGAGGGTGCCCGGAACCCCTGGCACCCTCACCACCACTGGTTCTACTTGCGATCCGTCATCGGCACGTAGTCGCGACGCTTCGAGCCCGTGTACACCTGACGCGGACGCGCGATCTTCTGCTCCGGATCCTTCACCATCTCCTGCCACTGCGCGCACCAACCCACCGTACGCGGAATCGCGAAGAGCACCGGGAACATCTCCACCGGGAAGCCCATCGCCTCGTAGATGAGCCCCGAGTAGAAGTCCACGTTCGGGTACAGCTTGCGCTTCACGAAGTAGTCGTCCTGCAGGGCAATCCGCTCGAGCTCCACCGCGATCTCCAGCAGCGGGTTCTTGCCCGTCACGTCGAAGACCTCGTCCGCCACCCGCTTGATCACCTTCGCGCGCGGGTCGTACGACTTGTAGACGCGGTGACCGAAGCCCATCAGCTTCTTCTCACCCTCGCCGGTCTTCACCGCCTTGATGAAGTCGGGCACCTTCGAGATGTGGCCGATCTCGCGCAGCATCCGCAGCACCGCCTCGTTGGCGCCGCCGTGCAGCGGGCCGTAGAGGGCCGCGATGCCCGCCGCCACCGCCGAGTACGGATCCACCTCGGACGAACCCACCGTGCGCACCGACGTCGTCGAGCAGTTCTGCTCGTGGTCCGCGTGCAGGATGAACAGCACGTCCAGCGCCTTCTCCAGCGTCGGGTGCACCTTGTACGACGCCGTGCCGATCTTCCGGATCATCGCCAGGAAGTTGCCCACGTAGGACAGGTCGTTGTCCGGGTAGACGTACGGCAGGCCCATGCTGTGGCGGTACGAGAAGGCCGCGATCGTCGGCATCTTCGCGATGAGCCGGGTGATCTGGATGCTGCGGCTGCGCTCGTCCTTGATGTTGCGCGCGTCCGGGTAGAAGCCCGAGAGCGCCGCCACCGTCGAGGCCAGCATGGACATCGGGTGCGCGTCGTAGCGGAACCCGTCCATGAAGGACTTGATGTTCTCGTGCACGTACGTGTGGTGCGTCACGAGGTAGCTGAACTCCTCCTGCTGCTTCTGCGTGGGCAGCTCACCATTGAGCAGCAGGTACGCCACCTCGAGGTACGAGGAGCGCTCGGCGAGCTGCTCGATGGGATATCCCCGGTACTCAAGGATGCCCTTGTCGCCATCGATGAAGGTGATGGCGCTCTTGCAGTTGGCCGTGTTCAGGAACGCCGGGTCGTAACCCATCAGACCAAAGTCGTCCTCTGAGACCTTGATCTGCCGGAGGTTGTTCGTCCGAATGCAGCCATTCTCGATCGGGACCTCGTACGTCTTCCCGGTCCGGTTGTCCGTGATCGTCAGCGTGTCCTTTGGCATGGGCGGGACTTTTCACAGGCGGCAGAGCGCTTTCAACAAAAAAGAACCGCACCCGGGGAGGCCGCGTTTCCCCCTGGGCAACGCCCGTTTCAAGACGTGAGGCGGACTCCTGCGCGCTCCAACTGCCGCCAGAAGCCCGGGAAGCTCTTCTCCACGCATTCCGGCCCGGTGAGGGTCAGAGGCACACCGGACACCACGGAAAGAGTAGCCGCCACCATGGCCAGGCGGTGATCTTCCTTGCTGTCCATGGAGAAGTGCGACGGATGGGAGGTAGGAGGGTGGATTGTCAACGTCTCCCCCTCCAGCTGCGTGGTGCCGCCGAAAGCGTCCACCAGCGTGCGGATTCCCTCCAACCGGTCGCTTTCCTTGAGGCGCAAAACGCCCACATCCGTGAGTGTGGAGGGGCGGGGCAGCACACATGCGAGCGCTGCCAGGGTGGGCAGCAGGTCCGGGCACTCCTTGCCCGAGGCCACCAGCCCGTCCCTGGCCTTGCCCGTCATGCGCAGGGTGTTGTCGGGGCCGGCCACCGTGGTGAGGCCCGCGCGCTCCACCAGCCGCACCAGCGCCTGGTCCGGGTGGGCGCTGGAGAGGTCGGCGCGCTCCACGCTGCCCCCGGTGTGCCAGGCGATGAGCAGCAGGTAGCCCAGGGACGACCAGTCGCCCGGCATGGCCGGGGTGCGCTCGGGTGCCCGGTAGTCCGTCACTTCCAGCCGGCCCTCGGACTCCTGGACGGTGAAGCCGAAGCGGCGCAGCCAGGAGACGGTGAGCTCCAGGTAGCCCGCGCTCGTCAGCGGGCCGATGATCTCCACCCGCCACGGGCGGCGCTCGCGCAGGTAGAGGGCCGCGCACCCCAGCAGGAGGCTGGAGGCGTACTGGCTGCTCTGCGCGCCCGGCACGCGGAACACCGGCTCTCCCGTGGTGGTGGGGGCACGGATCTCCACCGGCCAGGGGTTGCCCTCCGTGAGCACCAGCCCGGAGGGGCCGAGCGCCTCGCGCAGGGAGTCGAAGAGGGCGCCATGGGGGCGCTCGCCGAGCCGGGGCGTGCCCGTCAGGCGCACGTGCGCTCCAGGGGTCACCGCGGCCTGGGTGACGAGGATGCGGAAGGGGGCTCCGCCATCCGCGCAGTTGATGTCGCGCACGGGGCCCGGAGGCAGGCGCAGGGTCTCGATGCCCCGGCGAATCACGCGCACGTCCGCGGGCAGGAACTGTTCGGGCTCCTCCTGGAGGACGGGCAGGGGCCAGGCACCGGTGAGGTGCGCCAGCACCATCGCCCGCTGCGCGTCCGACTTGGAGATGGGCGGAGTGAGGGCCGCCGGGACCAGATGGCTCGGATCGACCTGAAGCTTCGTCTTCGTCATGGGCGTTCCCCTCGGGTCCAGGCCGGCCACAGCGCTCGCCACTGCTCCGCCGACACGTCGCGCACCACCGAGGTACCCAGGTCGGTAAGCAACACCATCCGCAGCTCGCCGGCGCTCCCGGCCTTCTTGTCCGCGGCCAGCAGGGCCACCACGTCCTTGATCTTCGCGCGGGCGAGCAGCTCCGCCGTCCGCTCGCGGCCGAGCAGCCCGGGGCCCTGGTGCAGGGCGTCCTCGACCCGCCACGCCACCTCATCGGGGGTGATGCCCAGGGCGCGGCCCACGTCGAGCGCGCACAACATGCCGAGCCCCACCGCGTCCCCGTGCGACAGCTCGAAGCGCGAGACGCTCTCCAGCACGTGGCCGAAGGTGTGCCCGAAGTTGAGCACCCGCCGCAGGCCCTCGTGCTCGTAGGGATCCTTCGCGCAGACGGACTCCTTGAGGCGGCGCGCGTCCTTCACCATGCGCTCCAGCGAGGGCGCCCGGCGCGCGTAGGCGCGGAAGAGCTCGGCGTCGAGGCTGGCCACCATCTTCCAGGCCTCCAGCGAGCCCTCGCGCAGCTGCGTCTCCGAGAGGCTGGCGTAGAGCTCGGGGCAGAGCCACGCCTCCTCGGCGTAGTGGAAGACGCCCACCGGGTTCTTCACCACGCGCCCGCGCACGGTCATGTCCACCGCGCCCTTGCCGCCCAGGCTGCTGTCCACCGCGGCCAGCAGCGTGGTGGGCACCTGCACGAGCCGCACGCCGCGCTTGAGCAGGTGCGCCGCCACCGTGCTCACGTCACCGATGGTGCCGCCTCCGACGGCGAGCAGCGTGCCCGAGCGCGGCATCGACAGGCCCGCGGCCAGCACCTGCTCCAGGGCCTCGAAGGTCTTCGCGACCTCGCCGCCAGTGAGCTGGACGATGGCGCGGGGCTTGCGGGCCTGGAGGGACGGCAGCAGGGTGGGGTGCAGGCGCGCAACGCGGCGATCCACGACGGCGAGGCTGCCCTCGGGGAGGCTCGCGCACAGGCGTTTGAAGGAGCCCCACTTGTCATTCGCGGGGCGGTAGGCGCCAGGAGGAAGTGTGCTCATGCGGAGTGGGGGCGGGCGTTCAGCTGCAGGATGAGATCGGCCAGGACGACGGAGACCATGGCCTCGAGCACCGGCACGGCGCGGGGCATGATGCACGGGTCATGTCGCCCGCCCTTGGCATGGTCCGCGAGCGTGGCGGGAGGCTTGAAGAAGACGCGCAGGGCCAACGGCTCGCCATTGGCCAGACCGCCCTGGATGCCGCCGTAGGTGTCCTTCTGGGAGTGGAAGACACTGCCGGGCTGCTCGATGCGCGCCAGCAGATCCGGCGGGCCCCAGACGACGCCGGTGACGGCGCCCACGCTGCCCAGGGCATGCGCCAGCAGGGCCTTGATCTTCCCGAAGATGGGCTCGCCAAGACCCACGGGCAGGCCGTCCACGCGGACGTCGATGCTGCCGCCCAGGCTGTCACCGGCCTCCTTGGCGGCGAGGATCCGCCTGGACATCTCCTCGCGAGCCACCGGGTCCGGGCAGCGGGTGGGGTGCGCATCCACCATGGCGCGGGTGAGGCCGGGCTCGGGCACGACGGAGACGAGGTTGCCCACCTGCGACACCCAGGCGACGGTGCGGATGGAGGGGAAGGCCTGGGCGAGGTAGGCCTCGGCGACGGCGCCACCGATGACGCGGCAGAGCGTCTCGCGGCCGCTGGTGCGCCCGCCTCCCCGGTGGTCGCGGTGCTTGAAGCGCTCGCGCCAGACGGCGTCCGCGTGGCCGGGACGGTCCTCGGTCTTGAGCTTGTCGTAGTCCCCGGAGCGCTGGTTGGTGTTGCGGACGATGGCCGCCAGGGGCGTGCCGAGCGTCTTGCCCTCGAAGACACCGGAGAGGATCTCGACCTGATCGGGCTCGGCGCGGGCGGTGGTGATGGTGGACTGGCCGGGACGGCGGCGATCCAGCGCGGCCTGGATGAATTCACGCTCCAGGGGAACGCCCGCGGGGCACCCGTCGATGACGGTGCCGAGCGCGGGGCCGTGGCTCTCGCCGAAGGTGGTGATGCGGAACAAGGTGCCGAGGGTGTTCATGTTGCGGTCTCCCAGAGGGCTCGCTGCCGGCGGGCCTGGGCGATGAACCAGGCGGCGCCGAGGAGCAGCGGGCTTCCCCCGCGGCGGATGATTTCGGTGGCGATACGTCGCGCGGGTGCACCGTAGGCGATCACGGCGATGCGAGCACCCTCGAAACGAAGGGAATCGGGAGGGGTGACGCGATCGGGCCAGGTCCAGATGCCCGGGCCGGTGAGGGGCGCGGAGATTTCGGCTCGGCGGAGGAAGCGCAACTGGCAGCCGACCTCGGGGGCCACGACGCGGATGGCGGCACTGGCGCCGCCGTCACCGAGGACGAAGGCCTTGCGGGCACCGAGCCGTTCGAGGACGGTGCGAGCGCCCTCGGTGTCGGTGTTGAAGGACTCCCAGCGGTCGCGGCGGCGCACGAGGGTATTGATGGCATCGAGAGACGAGCCGGTGTGCCGTGCGAGGCGGATCTTGAAGGGGCTGGTGACGGCGAAGCCGCGGTAGTGGGGAAGGAGGGCATCCACGAGCGCCTCGACGGGAGCATCCTCGGGGATGTCGATGCGGTCGAAGGGCTGGAGGTGGATGCGGGGCGAGCGCGAGTGGGCAATCGCGGTCCCCAGAATCCCCAATCTCCCCCCCATCCCCTCTCCCCTCGGGAGAGGGACGGGGTGAGGGGACCGGGCCTCCCGGAAGGCATCCGCGAGCAACCGTTGTCCCGGAGCCGCCTTCCAGTCACCCCCGACGGCGACGTAATCGAGCACATTGCGCCGGGCGAGCACGGCGCGCACGGGAAGGGCCACGGGCCCCATCGCGAGCACGGTGACGCGCTCCGCCCCGAAACGGGCCCCCAGTCGAGCCTGGGTCTCCAACAAAGCGTCGACCCGAGCCCGGGACACCTCCCCGAGCGGCTCGACATGCTTCACCAGGGAGCCCTCCGGGAGGGTCACGTCCCACAGGCGCAGGGCCTCGTCGGTGGACAGGGGGCGCTCGGCGTGGTGCGAGGCCAGCAGCTTCCCGGGGGGCGCGGCCAGCTCGCCCGCGTGGACGACATCCCGATCCACCCACCGCGCGGCGGCCACCCACGCCGGAGGCAGGGGCGTCCCGCGCTCGGACACGAGCAGCTCCATCACTCCTGCCAGCGCCGCCGCGTCCACGGCCTCGGCGGGGTGCAGGTCCGTGCGCACCTCCAGCACTTCCGCTCCACGGCTCCGGGCCTCGGTGGCGAAGCGGAGCGCTTCGGGACCGCGGAGGGTCGGGGGGAGGGTAACGACGCGGCGGGCCGTCCTCATGGCTGACTACTCCCGGGGGAGACGAAGGCGCGGAGGAGCTCGACGAGGCTCACGGTGGGGACGCGGGCGTGGAGCACCGTGCGCTGGTGGTAGACGGAGCTGAGCTCCTCCTCCAGGGACATGCCGGGGCGCAGCCGGGGGCGGGAGGTATCGGCGAGGAGGCGCTCGCGGTAGGTCTCGAAGGAGACGGGCACGAGCAGGGTGTAACAGGGAGCGAGCGCCTCCGCGTGGTTCGAGAGGAATCCACCCCCCACGGCGACCAGGCTCCCGGGAGGCAGCTCCAGGAAGAGGGTTCGCTCGGCGGAGCGGAACGCGGTGGGATCCTCGGCGACCCAGTCGCGCAGCGAGCGGCCCGAGCGGCGCTCGAGCTCGACGTCGAGGTCCAACCCCGGCCGGCCCAGCAGGGCGCTCACCAGGGGGAGCAGCCGCGACTTGCCCGCGGCGCGGTGACCGCCGATGGCGACGGTCTGGCCCGGCGCGGGAAGCCGGCTGGGGCCGGGCCGTGCGAGCTCTTCCCGCAGCCCGGGCGCGAGCCGCGGATCCACGGCCTCGAGGATCCGCTCGACGAGCGGATGTTTCAGATCAGCGGACGGTCCCGACATAGACGTAGGATGTGCCAAACGTCATCGGGTGGGCCACTCGCTCCTTGTAGGCGCCGGCCTGATCCATCAGGGCGAGGAACCTGTCACCGGCCGGGAAGGCGGCCGAGGTGCGGGGGAGGTACTCGTAGGCGGCGCGGTTGCCGGTGAGCAGGCCACCGATGGCGGGCATGATCACCTTGCTGTACATACGGAAGAGGGCGCCGAAGAAGCCGGTGGGCTGGCCGAACTCGAGCACCACCACGCGGCCGCCGGGGCGCACCACGCGGGCCATCTCCTTGAGGCACTTCACCGGGTCATCCACGTTGCGGATGCCGAAGGCGATGGAGGCCACGTCGAAGCTGTCGTCCGCGAAGGGGAGGTCCATGGCATCGGCCACCTGGAACTCGACCTGGAGCCCCTCGCGAGCGGCCTTGGCGGGAGCGCTGTCCAGCATCTCCTTGCAGAAGTCGGTGCCCATCACGCGGCCAGAAGCGCCCACCTTGCGCTTGAAGGCCAGCGCCAGGTCTCCGGTACCGGTGGCGCAGTCGAGGACGGCGCTGCCCTCCTTTGCGCCGCTGAGCCGCACGGCCGTGCGCCGCCACAGCCGGTGGATGCCGAACGACAGGACCTCGTTCGTCACGTCGTAGCGCGTGGCGATGGAGGAGAACATCTGACGGACTTCGGTGCTCATCGAGCCCCCGCGACATGGGCCGGGATTTCCGGCCTCCAAAGGTGACGGTCCACGGCGTGTAGCACACCCGGCAGCCGCCGCATCAATTGTTGGAAACGCTCCGGTGTGAGGGCCTGCTGCCCGTCGCACAGGGCCTGCTCGGGCCTCGGATGCACTTCAATGATCAGCCCGTCCGCGCCCGCCGCCGCCGCCGCCAGCGCCATGGGCTGGATGAGCTCCGGCACGCCCGTGGCGTGCGACGGGTCCACGATGACCGGCAGGTGCGTGTGCTGTTTCGCCAGCGCCACCGCGGCCAGGTCCAACGTGTTGCGCATGGCCGTCTCGAAGGTCCGGATGCCGCGCTCACAGAGGATGACCTGCTCGTTGCCACCGTCCAGCAGGTACTCGGCGGCCAGCATCCACTCCTGGAACGTCGCCGCCAGGCCCCGCTTGAGCAGCACCGGCTTGCGCACCTTCCCCAGCGCGCGCAGCAGCGGGAAGTTCTGCATGTTGCGCGCGCCCACCTGGAGGATGTCCACGTGCTCCACCATGAGCGGAATCTGCGTGGCCTCCATCACCTCGCTGACGATGGGCAGCCCCGCCTTGCGCGCGGCCTCGGCCAGCACGCGCAGGCCCGGCTCTCCCATTCCCTGGAATGCGTAGGGGCTGGTGCGAGGCTTGAATACCCCACCGCGCAGCACATGGGCGCCAGCGGCGGCCACCGCGGCGGCGGTCTGCTCCGTCTGCTCCAGCCCTTCCACGGCGCACGGGCCGGCCATCACCACGAAACCGGGACCGCCGATCTCCACCCGGCCCACCCGCACGCACGTGCCCTCGGGCTTCGACGCCCGGGCCACACGGGGAGTGCTCTCCCGGGGCTTTCCTCCGCCCTCCTCACCTGGCTTGCCACTCACGGGCGCCTCCGTCCCATGTGGAGTTCACGTTGTTTTGAACCCCGTGATGCTTGTATAGCCAAACCGCCGTACAGAACAACAAGAGGTTGCTGCCTCGGCTGCTGGCAGGACCTCTTCTTATGAGGACCGCTGATGACGACGCTCGGACCCGTTGAGGGAGGCCGCTGGGTGGCGGGGGTGATGCCCCTGGCCGCGGTGGATCCGCTCGCGGGTGCGGAGGTGTTGGGAGAGCCTTCCGTGTACTGGGAGCGTCCGCTCGCACGGGAGGCGGTGGCGGGGTGGGGCGAGGCGTCGGCGGTGGAGGCCGGGAGCGCCGCGCAGGCCCAGGCGGTGTTGAAGGCGATCTCCGCGCCGGATTCCATGCGGTGGCTGGGCGAGGCGCCGTCCGCGTTGCCGGGCCCCTGGTTCGGCGGCATGCGCTTCTCGGCGGTGGGCGGGGACGAGGGCTGGGTGCCGTTCGGCTTCGGCCGGTGGACGCTGCCGGAGGTGGTGGTGTGGCGCGAGGGCACGGGCCTGCTCGCGGCGGCCTTCGCGCACGAGGGCCCCGGGGCCGAGGACGTGTTGCGCTCGCGGCTGGCGCGGGTGGGCGCGGCCTTCCCGGCCGGGTACCGTCACCCCACCGGTGGGCCCCAGAATCTGAAGCTGTCTTCGTCGCGGCCGGACTTCGAGGGGCGCGTGGTGCGCGCGGTGGAGACGATCAACGCCGGGGGTCTCCAGAAGGTGGTGATGGCGCGGGCGGTGGAGGTGGAGGGCGAGCGCGTCTTCGATCGGGTGGACGTGCTGGCCCGGCTGCGCGAGCAGAACCCGCGCTGCGCCACCTTCCTCTTCCGGGCGCCGGACGGGACGGCCTTCCTGGGAGCCACGCCGGAGACGCTGTGCCGGGTGGAGGGGCGCCGGTTGGAGACGGAGGCGCTCGCGGGCTCCGCTCCGCCCGCGCAGGCCGGCTCGCTGGAGGCGAGCGACAAGGACCGGCGCGAGCACGAGACGGTGGTGCGCTACATCCTCAAGGCGCTCAAGCCGCTGGCCGAGCGCGTCGAGGCGGACGCGGAGCCGGCGCTGCTCCCGTTGAGGAACGTGGTGCACCTGCGCACGGGCATCCGCGCCGAGCTGCGCGAGGGGGTGGGGGTGGCCGAGCTGGTGGCGGCGCTGCACCCCACACCAGCGGTGGGTGGAACGCCGCGGGAGCACGCACTGGAGTTCCTGCTCGAGCACGAGGCGCTGGATCGCGGCTGGTACGCGGGACCGGTTGGCTGGGTAGGACTCGGGCGGGCGCATCAGATGGTGGCGCTGCGCTCGGCGCGGGTAAAGGAATCAAAGGCACGACTCTTCGTGGGTGCTGGTATCGTGGCGGGCTCAAGCGCCGAATCGGAATGGCGCGAGACGGAGATGAAGAGCCTGGCCATGCTCAGGGCCCTCGGAGGAGGACATGTCTGACGCCAACTTGAACCAGCTCTGGGCGCGGGCGGTGTTGGAGGAGCTGGTTCGCGGAGGCGTGCGGCACGCGGTGGTCTGCCCGGGCTCGCGTTCCTCTCCCCTGGCGCTCGCGTGTGTGAGGACCCAGGGGCTTCGGACCTGGTCCGTCATCGACGAGCGCAGCGCGGGCTTCTTCGCCCTGGGGCTGGCCAAGCAGTCGCGTGCGCCCGCGGTGCTGGTGGCCACGAGCGGAACGGCGGGCGCGCACTTCTACCCGGCGGTGATCGAAGCGGCCATGTCGCAGGTGCCGCTGGTGGTGCTGACTGCGGACCGGCCGTTGGAGCTGCAAGGGTGGGGCGCGCCACAGACGGTGCCCCAGGGGAGGTTCTTCGGGGAGTTCGCGCGGCTGTTCGCGGACGTGGGGCTGCCGGAGGCGAGCGACGCGGCGCTGGTGCACCTGCGCGCCACGGTGGCGCGGGCCGTGAGCCAGGCCTCGCGGGCCCCGAGGGGCACGGTGCACCTCAACATGCAGTTCCGCGAGCCGCTCGCGCCCACGGCGGAGGACTTCGACGCGGAGCACCTCTCCGCGCTGGCCCGGGAGGGGCGGAAGGGGGCGCCGCTCACGCGCATCGTTCCGCCGACGCGCCAGCCGGACCCCCAGGTGCTGGAGCAGGTGCGTGCCCGGGTGGCGGACGTCGAGCGCGGCGTCATCGTCTGCGGCCCCCGGGACGAGAACGACGGTTTCGCGGAGGCGATCGCCTCGCTGGCCGAGGCCACGGGCTATCCGGTGCTGGCCGAGGCCACCTCGCAGGCGCGCTATGGCGGCGGCCCGGCCACGGTGTCGCTCTATGACGCGATGCTGCGGCACGAGCCCTTCGCCAAGGCGCACCGGCCGGAGCTGGTGCTGCGCTTCGGCGGGGGCCTGACGCCCAAGGGGCCGCAGGCGTGGATCGACGGCTCGGGCGCGGAGGTGGTGCTCTTCAGCGACGAGGGAGGGCTCTTCGATCCGGCCCACCGGGCGTCACGGGTGGTGGAGGGCTCGGCGGTGGCGGCCTGCGAGGCGCTGGGCAAGGGGCTCTCGCGGGGCCTGGGCCCGTGGGCGCGCAGCTTCCTGTGGGCCG
The DNA here is from genome assembly GCF_024623785.1 of Archangium lipolyticum. Lineage (NCBI taxonomy): Bacteria > Pseudomonadati > Myxococcota > Myxococcia > Myxococcales > Archangiaceae > Archangium > Archangium lipolyticum. Next base: position 42,541 of record NZ_JANKBZ010000022.1, on the reverse strand, counting down.
AGCAGTGGACGCGGGCGGCGCTGGAGTCGGCGTTCTCGGAGGATCCCTCGCTCACGGAGATGCGGATCGCGCACGACGTGGTGGCGGCGCTGCCGGACGGGGCGAACCTCTTCGTGTCCAGCAGCATGCCCATCCGCGACGTGGACGCCTTCGCGCCGTCGATGGGCCGGCGGCTCCGGGTGCTGGCCAACCGGGGCGCCAACGGCATCGATGGAATCATCTCGAGCGCACTGGGGGTGGCCGCGGTCTCGGCGCGTCCCACGGTGCTGCTCACGGGCGACCTGGCCTTCCTGCACGACGTGGGCGGGCTGCTCACGGCGCGGCGGAGCGGGGTGCCCCTGACGGTGGTGGTGGTGAACAACGACGGGGGAGGCATCTTCTCCTTCCTTCCCATCGCGCAGGCCGAGGCGGCCCAGAAGCACTACGAGCCGTTGTGGGGCACGCCGCATGGCGTGGACCTGTCGCACGCGGCCGCGCTCTACCAGACGCGCTTCAAGCGCCCGGACTCGCCGGCGGCCCTGAGGGCGGCGGTGGCCGAGGGGCTCAAGGGCGGCCTGCACCTCATCGAGGTGAAGGTGGCGGAGCGCACGAAGAACGTGGATCTGCACCGGCAGCTCTTCGCGAGGATGGCTGTCTCACTGGGAGAAGGCCCATGGCTCTGAAGCTGGCGTACGAGACCTGGGGAGAGGGCAAATACCCGCTCCTCCTCCTGCACGGATTCACGGGGAATCGCTCCTCGTTCGATCACCTGCGTCCGCTGCTGAGCGAGCAGGTGCGGGCCATCGCGGTGGATCTGCCGGGCCATGGAGAGACGCCGCTGCCCTCGAGGACGGGGCGGGACGGCTTCCTGGAGACGGTGGAGGCGTTGTTCGGAGTGCTGGACGAGCTGAAGGTGCCGACGGCGAACCTGCTGGGGTATTCGCAGGGAGCGCGGTTCGCGCTGGCCGCGGCGCTGACGAAGCCCGAGCGCTTCGGGCGGCTGATCATGGAGAGCGGCTCGCCCGGGTTGCACCGGCGCCAGGAGCGGACGGAGCGGAGGGCGAAGGACGCGAACCTGGCGACCTTCATCCGGCAGAAGGGCGTGGAGGCGTTCGTGGCGCATTGGGAGTCGCAGCCGATCTTCGCGGGGCTGCGCAACCTGCCCGCCGAGCAGCAGGAGGTGCTGCGGTCCCGGCGGCGCGCGTGCACGGTGGAGGGGCTGGTGGGGGCGCTGGAGTGCCTGGGTCTGGGCGTGCAGCCGGACTACTGGCCGGAGCTGCAGCGCCAGCGGCTGCCGACGCTGCTGCTGACGGGGGCGTTGGACGAGAAGTTCACGCAGATCGCTCGGCGGATGGCGGCGGAGCTGCCGGTGGTGTGGAGGCGCACGTTCGAGGGGAGCAGCCATGCTCCGCATCTGGAGGCGCCGGAGGAGTACGCCAGCGAGGTGGTGTCCTTCCTGCGGACTCCCTGGTACGAAGCGCCGCAGTTCGAGAATGCCGCGCCGGACAAGAGCGCGGCCGGGGGCCAGGGCTAGCTCCCGGGAACGAGTCATCCCATGAACGCGATTGCACCCGTGGTGGAGGCACCTCGCCCCACCTTGAAGACGTGGTTGATGGCGGCGCGGCCGAAGACGCTGACGGCGGCGCTGGTGCCGGTGATGGTGGGGACGGCGCTGGCGTACGGACTGGGCGTGGGCCGCTGGCTGCCGGCATTGGCGGCGCTGGTGGGCGCGATGCTGATCCAGATCGGCACGAACCTGACGAACGACTATTACGACTTCAAGAAGGGGGCGGACACGGAGGAGCGGCTGGGGCCGAAGCGGGTGACGCAGAGCGGGCTGATCGCGCCGGGGACGGTGCTGGCGAGTGCGCTGCTGTGCTTCGGGCTGGCGGTGGTGACGGGCATCTACCTGGTGGTGGTGGGAGGGTGGCCGATCGTGGCGATCGGGCTGGCGTCGGTGCTCGCGGGGTACGCGTACACGGGAGGCCCGTTCCCGCTGGCGTACAACGGATTGGGAGACGTGTTCGTCTTCGTGTTCTTCGGGTTGGTGGCGGTGCCGGGGACGTTCTACGTGCAGGCGCTGACGGTGAGCCCGGCGGCGTGGTGGGCGGCGATTCCGGTGGGGGCGATCGGTACGGCGCTGCTGGTGGTGAACAACCTGCGGGACGAGACGACGGACACGAAGGCGGGCAAGAGGACGCTGGTGGTGCGGTTGGGGTCGACGGCGGGCAAGGCGGAGTACGTGGTGCTGCTGATGGCGGCCTACGCGACGCCGGTGGCGATGTGGGCCCTGGGGCTGGCGAGCCCGTGGGTGTTGCTGGCGCTGCTGAGCGTGCCGGTGGCGGTGGCGCCGTTGAAGCTGGTGATGGGGGAGAAGGGGGCGGCATTGAACCCGGCGCTGGGAGGGACGGCGAGACTGCAACTGGTGTTCGGGGTGCTGTTCTCGGTGGGCCTGCTGCTGAGGTGAGCCGATGCGCATCACGGAGGCATCCATCCAGCGGTTGAAGCTGGAGATGGTGCACCCGCTGAAGACGGCGAGAGGCACGTACGAAGCGCGAGAAGGCTTCGTGGTGAGCCTGAGGGACGAGGAGGGGCGTGTCGGTCAAGGCGAGGCGATGCCGTTGAGGGAGTTCGGCACGGAATCAGCAATCGAGTGCGAACAAGCCCTGGAGCAGTACCTGTCGAACCTGAGCCGTGGATTGAACCCGTGTATGCCCCCTCTCCCTCTGGGAGAGGGTTGGGGTGAGGGTCTACACGCGAACACCCCCGCGGCCAGACACGCAATCGAGCAAGCGCTCCTGGATCTCCAATCCCAGCGCGAGGGAATCCCGCTGAGCCACCTGCTGAGCGCCGAGGCGCGAGGAGAGGTGCAGGTCAACGCGCTGCTTGGGGCGCAGGGAGCGGAAGCGCTCGCGGAGGAAGCGAGACGAGCGGTGGCGGAGGGCTACACGACGCTGAAGGTGAAGGTAGCGGGTCGCCCGCTGGATGAAGACGCGGCGAGACTGTCCGCGGTACGCGAAGCGGTCGGTCCAGACATCCGACTGCGAGTGGACGCGAACGGAGGCTGGAAGGAACCGGAGGCGCTGCTAGCGCTGGAGTCCCTGAGCGGCTACGGGCTCGAGCTGTGCGAGCAGCCGGTGGCGGCGGAAGATCCCGATGCACTGTTCCGGCTGTGCGAGCGCGCCCCGTGCCCGCTGGCGGCGGACGAGTCGCTGGCGTTCCCGGAGCTCCTCCAGAAGCTCCTGACCCACCCGCGAACGGTGGGAATCCTGGTGCTCAAGCCGATGGTGTTGGGGGGCCTGTTACCGACGCTCGCGGTGGCACGAGAGGCAGCGAGAAGAGGCATGGACGCATACGTGACGAGCTCACTGGACGGGGTGATCGCCCGAGCGGGAGCGGCCCACGTGGCGGCGGCGCTGCCGTCGGGGAGGTACGCGTCGGGGCTCGGGGTGGGGCACCTCTTCAAGAACGAGCCAGAGAACCACCCATTCCGTCCGGTGCGAGGCCGCATCACCCTTCCGAGGAAGCCGGGCCTGGGGGTGAGCGGATGAAGTGGACGTGTCCCATCCGAGCGGGTGCCGAGCGGCATCCAGAGGCGCTGGCGCTCACCTTCGCGGGAGAACGGTGGACGTATCGAGAGCTGGACGCGGGGATAGGCCGGTGGGTATCCGCGCTCCAGTCACGAGGCGTGAAAGCAGGGGAGCGGGTGGCACTGCTGGCGACGAACCACGCGGCGGTGGCACACCTCTTCTTCGCACTCGGGAGACTGGGCGGGGTGCTGGCGCCGCTCAACGCGAGGCTCACCCGGGCGGAGCTCCAGCCTCTGGTCGAGGACGTGGCCCCGAGGCTCACACTGGCGCTCGGTGCGCTCGCGGAGCGCCTTCCGGGGGCGGAGCCGCTGGAGTCCTTCGCCGACACGGCACACTCCGCCTCACCCGACGACCTGCCCCTCGGGACGAAGACACCGCGGGTCATCCTCTTCACCTCGGGGACGACGGGCCGGCCGAAGGGGGCGATCCTGACGGAGGGGAACTTCCGGGCCTCGGCGAGGGGCTCGGAGGGGAACCTGGGGGCGTACCCGGGGCCGCGCTGGCTGGGGACGCTGCCGCTCTTCCACGTGGGGGGCCTGGCGATGCTGACGCGCACGGCATACGACGGGGGATGCCTCGTCCTGCGGGAGCGCTTCGAGGCGGAGGACACGAACCGGGCCATCGACGAGGAGGGCGTCACCCACGCGAGCTTCGTGGCGACGACACTGGAGCGCGTGCTGGACGCGCGGAAGGACCGGCCGGTGCCGGCCACGTTCCGGCTGGCGCTGATCGGCGGAGGGCCTGTACCGGCGCCGCTGCTGGCGCGAGCGCGGGCGGCGGGGATCCTGGCGCTCCAGACGTACGGCCTTACGGAGGCCTGCTCGCAGGTGACGACGGAGCACCCGGACGAATCGGACGGGCGTACGGCGGGCCGGCCGCTGCCGGGGATGGAGGTCCGCATCGTGAGCCCCGAGGGCGAGGTCCTGGGTCCGGGGAGGGAAGGGGACATCGAGGTCCGCGGTCCGACGGTGATGGCGGGCTACCTGAACCGGCCGGAGGCCACGCGCGAGGCGCTGAGGGACGGGTGGCTGAGGACGAAGGACATGGGGATGCTGGACGAGCGGGGGCGCCTCACGGTGCTGTCGAGGCGGACGGACCTGATCGTCCGGGGCGGGGAGAACATCTATCCGGCGGAGCTGGAGGCGGTCCTTGCCTCGCACCCGGCGGTGCAGGAGGCGGCGGTGGTGGGAGTCCCGGACGCGCGCTGGGGCGAGATTCCCGTGGCCTTCGTGGCGATGCGCGGCGGGGCCTCACTGCCGGAGGACCTGGGGGCGTGGTGCCGGGAGTCCCTCGCGGGCTTCAAGGTGCCGGCCCGCTTCCTGGCCATCGAGACCTTGCCCCGCAACGCCATGGGCAAGCTGGAGCGGACGGTGCTGCGCGAGCGGGCGCTGTCGGCCTGACTCAGACCCTGTCGAGCGCGTCTTCGCTCTCGAGCCATTGCCGGGCGGCCTGCTCGTTGTCGAAGCGGCGGAGGATGCGGTCCATGCCGCTGGCGCGCGCGACACGGTTGAGCTGGAGCGAGGCGAGCTCACTGCCGACGAGCTCGGCGATGCGCTTCATGCCCGCCTGCATGGCGGCCTGCTGGCCCTGGCGGAGGATCTCCGTCGCCTCGAGCGAGGCGGCGCGGAACTGGCGCAGGTCCGCGAGGGATTTCACGACCCGCCCCTGGGCCGCGAGGTCGCGGATGGCTTCCACGGACTGCTCGACGAACTGCCGCATCTCGTCCGGGCGGATGCTCCCTTCCAGGGTGACTTCCACGACTGCCCGAGACCTGTCGACCTTGACTTGGAACAGGGTGAATCTCTCCTCGACCGAGCCTGGCTGGTGGGGAGGCTCCTATCCCGATCCACTAACGCGTACCAGCGGCGGCCAGTGTGACGGAACGGTGAAACCCGGGGAAGGGTCCGAGGGGGAGGGCGGGTAGGGCGCCCTGGCAGGTTCTTGGCCCGGGTGGGGGGCTTTCGCCTAGAATCCGCCACCGGCGAGAGAGGTCATCCCCCTGGATCAGGCAACGCTCAACAAGCTGCTCACGGTCGGCGTGCAGAATGGCGCCTCGGACATCCACTTCCGGCCCGGCGATCCCCCCATCTATCGGGTCAACGGGGTGCTGCGGCCACTGAAGATGGAGAAGCTGCATCCGGACCACACCCGGCAGGTGGCGCTCCACATCGTTCAGGATCCGCTGACGAAGACCCAGATCGACAGCCTGCAGGAGTACGACACCTCCTATGGCCTGCCGGGGGTGGCGCGGTTCCGGGTGAACATCTACCGGCAGCGGGGCACGCTGGCCTGCATCCTGCGCATCATCCCGGACGAGATCCCCACCATCGACGGGCTGGGGCTGCCGCAGGTGCTCAAGACGATCGCCGGCAATGATCGCGGCCTGGTGCTGGTGACGGGGGCCACGGGCTCGGGCAAGAGCTCGACGCTCGCGGCGATGATCGACCACATCAACCGCTCCGAGAACCTGCACATCCTCACCATCGAGGACCCGGTCGAGTTCATCTACAAGAACATCAAGTCCTCCATCTCCCAGCGGGAGATCGGCCCGGACACGGAGAACTTCGCCATCGCGCTGCGCGCCGCGCTGCGTCAGGACCCGGACGTCATCCTGGTGGGCGAGATGCGCGACACGGAGACGATCGACATCGCGCTCAAGGCGTCGGAGACGGGCCACCTGGTGCTGTCCACGGTGCACACGACGGACGCCTCGAGGACCATCAACCGCCTGGTGTCGGTGTTCCCGGCCGAGGAGCAGGCGATGGTGCGCATGCGCCTGGCCGACAGCCTGCGCGCCACCGTCTCGCAGCGGCTGCTGCCGAAGGCGGACGGCAAGGGGCGCACGGTGGCGCTGGAGATCATGGTCCAGACCAAGTCGGTGGAGCAGTACATCCGCGAGGACCGGACGAGCGAGCTCAAGGACGTCATCGAGAAGGGCCGGGACATGTTCGGCATGCAGTCCTTCGATCAGCACCTGAGCCAGCTCTACCGCCAGGGCGTCATCTCCCTGGAGACGGCGCAGAGCGCGGCGACCAACCCCGCGGATTTCCAGCGAGCGCTCGAGTTCGAGTGAGTGGGCCCCCCTGGCTGGACGTCACGCGGTGGGAATGGGCTAGGATGCCAGGATTGCCCCTCGTCCCAGGAGAATGCATGTCCTCCGAACAGGAGCGGCGCCGCTTCCGGCGCTACCCCTTGCGGCTGCGCGCCCTTCTCCGGTTCGGCTCCGAGGAGGTGGAAGCGGAGGTCATCAATGCCTCCGTGGGCGGCTGCCTGCTGAGGACCCACCTGCGGGTGCAGGCGGGAGATGTCATCGAGGTGAGCATCCCGGACATGCAGGTGCCCCCGACGTCCATGGTGGTGGTGCGCAGTGCCGCCACGGATGACTCGGGCCACATGGTGGCCACCTGTTTCGAGTCCCCGGTGACGGACGAGTCCACCCTGGCCGAGCATTCGAGCGAAACAGCGGCTCCTTCCTCCAAACCCACGCGACCCAACTAGAGGTATCAGACACGGCATCCGCGGACGTGGCCGCGCGTTTGGTGTCTTCACTACGATGTGCTGGAATTCCCTCCCTTTCTCTCCCCCCGAGTAGGACCCTCCTCGACCATGTGGAACCAAGAGAATCTCAAGAACATTGACGTGCTGGGCAGCAACCTGGAGTGCATCAAGGATGGCTTCGCGGCCTTCACCCTGCTCGCGAGCCGGATCCTCCTGGATGAGCGTCTGGGGACCGAAGGCAAGGACGGGATGGTCACCTTCGAGAAGAATCGCTGGTATTCGCTCAACCAGTTCCTGCGGGCCTTCGAGCGCATCGGCAAGGAGTTCGGTGTCTACACGCTGAAGCAGGCGGGGATGTCCATTCCCAAGAACGCCGTGTTCCCCCCTTCCGTGGTGGACATCGACTCGGGCATCCGGTCGATCGACGTCGCCTACCACATGAATCACGGCATCAAGGGCCAGGCCCTGTTCTCGCCCCAGACCGGGGAGATGCGTGAGGGCATCGGTCACTACGGCTACGAGCGCATGCCGACCAAGAAGCTCATCGTCAGCCGGTGCGACGGGCCGTATCCGTGCGCCTTCGACGAGGGCATCCTGACCGCGATGGCGCAGCGCTTCGAGACCTCCGCCACGGTGGTGCACTCGCCCAACGGATGCCGCTCGCGCGGGGCCGAGAGCTGCACCTACAACATCTCCTGGCGGTAACGCTCCAGGCCCTAGGCGGAGAGGGCCTTCTGCGTCTTCACCGTCACGGCGACCTGGACCTTGTTGGTGGTCCGCGCCTTCGTGCTGCTCTGGGCGTAGGCCATCCACTCCGCGAACATGTCGGTGAAGAGCTCGAAGACCGCGTCCACCAGGGTGAGCGCCTTCTTCTCCTCCTCCTCCGTCAGCGCGATGTCCGCGAGCTTCGCCTCGACGTCCTCGGTGCCCATGGCGTGGCCGCTCTCCAGATCCTTGTGGAGCTTGCCGAAGTAGGCGAGCTCCTCGCCCGTCGCCTTCTCGTACTCGAGCGCCAGCTCGCTGAACCGGGTGAACGCCACGTCTCCCGTGGCCTCGATGGCCTCCACGATCGCCATGCGCACGCGCGGGTTGGTGTCCTCGATGAGCCCCATCAATCCGTAGATCGTCTGGCGGGTCTTCTTGCGGTCCTCCCCCCAGAGCAACCGCAGAGCGCCATTGAGATCCATGCTGGAGTTCAGCTCCAGCGTCCGCAGATCCTTGAGGTACATGCCCCAGTGGTGATCGTCCTCGCGGCTGTGGACGTTGATCATCTGCTGGACGGGATCGTCCGAGCCGTCATCCCGGAGGGCGTACTTGTTGACGTCCGAAAAGCCCATGACGAACGGAGCCATGCAGGGCACGAAGCTGAACCGCTTGCGGGCGTCGATGTCGCGGTTCTGGATGAACGTCATCAGCTCCGTTGCCGCCAGGGCCCGCTTGTTCTCTTCGATCCGCTTCATGACCTGCTTCATGGCTCCGTCTCCTGCTGGGTCGTTTCCGACACCGCCACATGGGGGGATGTGAAGTCCGCGAAGGACATCGGCGCGGGGGCGGGTTCGTGCGGACACCCTGTTTCGCGTCGACATGAGTAGTTCTAGCGGATTTTTCCGCGTAGGTCAAAAAGAAGAAGATCAAAACTAGTCATTTTTGTGTGGAGACCCTGGAAAAATGGCCTGTTTTGTGCGTCTCTTGTCTACCTTGGGCGACTTTTCGAGGGGTATTTCCCGGCAAGGTGTCGATTGTGACTCATCTGGTGGGTTTGACCCAGGGGTTTGAGCCCCCGAATCGAGGGCGGAGGGCCACGGAGTGTCTCCGTGCCCACGCACAACGCGTCCGTTCCGCCACGAAAAGAGGGCCCGGAGGTGGCTTCTGGACGGATCGGCCCCTGCAGTGAGGTCCGGGGATGGACAGGAAGCGCTGGGTGCGTTGGGCGGTCGGGACGCCGCTGGTGGTGCTGGGGCTGCTGGTGGGGCTGTGGCAGCTCTCGAGGTCATGGACGTTCCAGCTCTTCGGCGAGCTGCACGCCCGGGTGGAGACCTCCGAGAAGGTGGTGGCGCTGACGTTCGATGACGGGCCGAGGCCGGGTCAGACGGAGGCCATCCTCGACATCCTGAAACGGCACGGGGTGAGGGCCAGCTTCTTCATGGTGGGCCGCAACATCGAGCGTCACCGGGAGCTGGCGGCGAGGGTGCTGGCCGAGGGGCACCAGCTGGGCAACCACTCGTATTCGCACCGCCGGCTGATCTTCAAATCGCCGTCCTATGTGAGGGAGGAGCTCGACAGGACGGACGCGCTGCTGCGGGGGTTGGGGGTGGAGGGGGAGCTCCTCTTCCGGGCGCCGAACGGCAAGAAGCTGGTGGTGCTGCCCTGGCTGCTGTCCCGGAGCGGTCGCAAGCACATCACCTTCGACGTGGTGCCCAGGGACGACGCGGAGCAGGACGTGGAGCTGCTGACGTCTCGGGTGATGGAGGCGGTGAGGCCGGGCTCCATCATCCTGTTCCACGATGGAGGACAGGAGAAGCCGGGGACGGTGAAGGCCGTGGACATCGTCCTGGGGCGGCTGCGGGCGCAGGGGTACCGGTTCGTGACGGTGTCCGAGCTGCTGGCGCTCGGCGGCGGGTAGAGTGCCCGCCGTCATGGACGAAGCGGAAGAGCAGGGCGTGCGGCGGGTGTACGGGGAGATCGCCGGCATCTACGAGGCGTTCTTCCCCTCGCTGCACCGGTACGAGGGGAGGGTGGAGCGGTTCCTCGGGGAGGTGGTGGCCCCTGGCTGCCGGGTGTTGGACGTGGGGTGCGGCCCGGGACAGCTCACGCGGGAGCTCGCCCCGTCCGTGGAGGTCGTGGGGGTGGATCTCTCACCCGAGATGATCGAACGGGCGCGGAGCGGCCGGCCCTCGGGCGAGTACCGGGTGCACAGCTACCGCGACCCGCTCCCCGAGGAGCTCGGCCGCTTCGACGTGGCGCTGGCGGTGGGGTGCCTCGACTTCTGTGATGACCTGGGCCGGACGCTGCGCCACGTCTCCGCGGTCTTGAATCCGGGCGGGCGGCTGCTCTTCACGGTGCTGGAGCGCCGCCCGGGGCTGGAGGGGCACGAGGAGGCCCGGCGGCGGGTCCAGACGGCGGACACGGAGGTGACGCTGTACTTCTGGTCCTTCGAGGAGACGGCCCGGGTGCTCCTGGACGCGGGTCTGCTCCCCCGCGGCTACGCCCACGCCCCGGGGTGGGTGCAGCTCACCGAGCAGCGGACGATGCGCTTCGGCTGGTGGGATGTGGAGCGTCGCCAGCAGGGGCGCTGACCCTGGGGATTGGCTCCGATAAGTCAGGACGCTCGGAGAGCTGCCGAACGTCCTTGACGCGAGGGGCCAGTGTTGCAAAGCATCCGCCGCCCACAAGGTCACACTCTCTTTCAAGATTCCAGTCAGGAGCTTCGTCCATGGCGCCTCCGAGCGGCGAGAAGATCACCCTGAAGAACGGCAAGCTGTTCGTTCCGGACAACCCCATCGTCCCGTACATCGAGGGTGACGGCACCGGCCGCGACATCTGGCGCGCCTCCCAGGCCGTCTTCGATGCGGCGGTGGAGAAGGCGTACAAGGGCAAGAAGAAGATCGCCTGGTTCGAGGTGCTGGCCGGCGAGAAGGCCTTCAAGACGGTCAACAACTGGCTGCCCGACGAGACGGTCACCGCCTTCCGCGAGTACCTGGTGGGCATCAAGGGCCCGCTGACCACGCCCGTGGGCGGTGGCATCCGCTCGCTCAACGTGGCGCTGCGCCAGATGCTGGACCTGTACGTCTGCCTGCGTCCCGTCCGCTACTTCAAGGGCGTGCCCAGCCCGGTGAAGACCCCCGAGAAGGTCGACATGACCATCTTCCGGGAGAACACCGAGGACATCTACGCCGGTATCGAGTTCGAGGCGGGCAGCGCCCAGGCCGCCAAGGTGCTCGAGTACCTCAAGAAGGAGTTCCCCAAGGACTTCGGCAAGATCCGCTTTCCGGAGAACGTGGGCATCGGCGTGAAGCCCGTGTCGAAGGAGGGCACCGAGCGGCTCGTGCGTGCCGCGATCGAGTACGCCATCGCGCACAAGCGCAAGAGCGTGACGATCGTCCACAAGGGCAACATCATGAAGTTCACCGAGGGCGCCTTCCGCAAGTGGGGCTACGAGCTGGCCGCCCGCGAGTTCGGTGACAAGGTCTACACCTGGGATCAGTGGGAGGCCACCAAGGCCGCCAAGAGCGAGGACGCCGCCAACGCCGAGCAGAAGGCCGCGGTCTCCGCCGGGAAGATCATCATCAAGGACTCCATCGCGGACATCACCCTGCAGCAGGTGCTGACGCGTCCGGACGAGTTCGACGTCATCGCCACGCTCAACCTCAACGGTGACTACCTCTCCGACGCGCTGGCCGCGCAGGTGGGCGGCATCGGCATCGCGCCGGGCGGCAACATCAACTACGTCACCGGCCACGCCGTCTTCGAGGCCACCCACGGCACCGCGCCCAAGTACGCGGACCTGGACAAGGTGAACCCGGGCTCGGTCATCCTCTCGGGCGAGATGATGCTGCGCCACATGGGCTGGCACGAGGCCGCGGACCTCATCATCTCGGGCATGGACAAGGCCATCGCCAACAAGACGGTCACCTACGACTTCGCCCGCCTGATGCGCCAGGAGGGCCAGGGCAACGTGACCGAGGTGAAGTGCTCGGAGTTCGGCCAGGCCATCATCAAGAACATGTAGTCGTCAGGGGAGACAATCCACATGGCTCACACCAAGAAGAAGATCGGTCTCATCGGCGGCGGTCAGATCGGCGGCAACCTGGCCCTGCTCGCGGTGCAGAAGCAGCTCGGTGACGTCGTCCTCTACGACATCCCCGCGGCCGAGGGCATGGTCAAGGGCAAGGCGCTGGACATCAACCAGCTGTCCGCCGTGGACGGCTACGACTGCCGCGTCACCGGCTCCACCGACTGGAAGGACGTGGCCGGCTCGGACGTGGTCATCATCACGGCCGGCGTGCCCCGCAAGCCGGGCATGAGCCGCGAGGACCTGCTCGAGGTCAACCTGAAGATCATGCGGGACGTGGCTGCCAACATCAAGCAGCACTGCCCCAACGCCTTCGTCATCAACGTGGCCAACCCCCTGGACGCCATGGTGTTCGCGCTCCAGAAGATCTCTGGCCTGCCCAAGAACATGGTCGTCGGCATGGCGGGCGTGCTCGACACCAGCCGCTTCAAGTGCTTCATCGCCGAGGCGCTCGGCTGTTCCATCCGCGACGTCGAGGCCCTGGTGCTCGGCGGCCACGGTGACGACATGGTTCCGCTCGTGCGTCACAGCACCGTGGGCGGCGTGCCCCTCACCCAGCTCATCGCCAAGGAGAAGCTGGACGCCATCATCGACCGCACCCGCAAGGGCGGCGCCGAGCTGGTGAACCTCTACAAGACGGGCAGCGCCTACTTCGCCCCCGCCTCCAGCTCCATCGCCATGGCCGAGAGCTACCTGCTCGACCGCAAGCGCGTGCTGCCGGCCGCCGCCCTGCTCGAGGGGCAGTACGGCATCAACGGCTACTTCTTCGGCGTCCCCACGCAGATCGGCGCGGGCGGCGTGGAGAAGATCGTCGAGGTGCAGCTCAACGACGCCGAGAAGGCCGAGCTCAACAAGTCCTTCGAGTCGGTGAAGAAGACCGTCGGCGAAGTGAAGCTGTAGTCCCTCCCGCCGCGAGCCGGCCCGGTCCCGCGTGGCGCGAGCCATCGCGGGGGCCGGGCTGAGCGGGGCTGATGCCGGAGATGGAGTGGGCTTATCCCTCCACTCCGGTAATCTTTGCGGCTCGCTGAATTCACCAGTTAACTAGCCAGAGGTATCGCACCGGAGGTCTGAGCGGCGCGCCGTCCCAGCCCAAGGGTCCCCCGGCCCTCCGGTCACCAAGGAGACGCAGCATGGCAGCAGCAGCGCGGTTCACGGTGGTGGGCGGCGGACTCGCCGGGCTGATGACCACCATCAAGCTTGCCGAGGCGGGCCACCAGGTCGACATCCTGTCGCTCGTGCCGGTGAAGCGTTCCCACTCGGTCTGCGCCCAGGGCGGTATCAACGGCGCGGTGAATACGAAGGGTGAGGGCGACTCCCCGGAGATCCACGTCAAGGACACGCTGCGAGGCGGCGACTTCCTGGCCGAGCAGATCTCCGTTCGCGGCATGTGCTACGCGGCCCCGGGCATCATCTACCTGCTCGACCGCATGGGCGTGACCTTCAACCGCACGGCGGAGGGTCTGCTGGACTTCCGGCGCTTCGGCGGCACGTTGCACCACCGGACGGCCTTCGCGGGCGCCACCACGGGCCAGCAGCTGCTGTACGCGCTGGACGAGCAGGTGCGCCGCTGGGAGGCCGAGGGCCGCGTCACCAAGTACGAGTACTGGGAGTGGCTCGGCACGGTGAAGGACGGCACGGGCCGCGTCATCGGCAGCGTGGCCATGGATCTGCGCACCAATGAGATCCGCACCTTCCCGGCCGAGGCGGTGTGCCTGGCCACCGGTGGCCCGGGCATCGTCTTCGGGCGCTCCACCAACTCCATCATCAACACCGGTACCGCCGCCGGCCGCGCCTTCATGGAGGGCGCCATCTACGCCAACGGCGAGTTCATCCAGGTGCACCCCACCTCCATCCCGGGTGAGGACAAGCTGCGCCTGATGAGCGAGTCGGTGCGTGGCGAGGGCGGCCGCGTCTGGGTGCCGCGCAAGAAGGGCGACACGCGCGACCCGAAGAACATCCCCGAGAGCGAGCGCTTCTACTTCCTCGAGGAGAAGTACCCCAAGTACAAGAACCTCGTGCCGCGCGACGTGGCCACGCGTGAGATCTTCACCGTGTGCCGCGAGATGGGCCTGGGCCTCGGCGGCGGCGACGCCGTGTACCTGGACGTCACGCACATCCCGGCCCACGTCCTCACCGCCAAGCTGGGCGGCGTGATGGAGATCTACGAGAAGTTCGTGGGGGATGATCCGCGCTACGTGCCCATGAAGATCTTCCCGGGCATGCACTACTCGATGGGCGGCCTGTACGTGCGCTTCGAGGCGGGCCCCAACAACGAGCCGCTCGCCGGCAGCCCCATCAACCAGTCCACCAACATCCCCGGCCTGTACGCCACGGGCGAGGCGGACTACGCCTACCACGGCGCGAACCGCCTGGGCGCCAACTCGCTGCTGTCCTGCATCTACGGCGGCATGATCGGCGGCCCGGCCATGGCGGCCTTCGCCAAGAACAACGCGAAGAGCGCCACCGACGCGGACAACCAGAAGTACTTCGCCGAGTCGAAGAAGTTCTGGGAGGAGCGCTTCGCCACCATCAAGAAGATGGACGGCAAGGAGAACGCGTACGGGCTCACCAAGGAGCTGGGCGACCTGATGACGGAGAACTGCACCGTCGTCCGCTACAACGACCGGCTCAAGAAGACGCTCGAGCGCATCCGCGACTTCAAGGATCGCTGGAAGAACCTCAACGCGCTGGACACCGGCAGCGTGGGCAACCGCAGCATCTCCTACGCCAACCAGCTGTGGAACATGTTCGAGCTGGCCGAGGTCATCGCCAAGAGCGCGCTGCTGCGCGACGAGAGCCGCGGCGCCCACTACAAGCCGGAGTTCTCGCTGCCCGAGCCCAAGTCGAAGGATCCTCGCGAGGATCCCCAGTGGATGGAGCTGTGGAAGAAGCGCCATGAGAAGTGGGCCAAGACGACCATCGCGAAGTACGCGGTGGAGGGCCCGCAGATCAGCTACGAGGACATCCCCACGCCCGTGCTCGACCCCGAGCCGCGCTGGTACGCCTGAGGAGGGAAAGACATGGACAACGCGACCGCGCAGGCGCCTGTCAGCACCAACACCAAGCACGTCACCTTCCGCATCTGGCGCCAGGACGGCCCGGACAAGGCGGGCCGCTACGACGAGTTCCGCGTCCCGTATCGTCCGGGCGCCAACGTCGTCTCCTGCCTCATGGAGATCCAGCGCAACCCGGTCACCACGGACGGCCGCAATGTTCCTCCGGTCATCTGGGACGCCGCCTGCCTCGAGGAGGTCTGCGGCAGCTGCGCCATGAACATCAACGGGCGGGTCCGCATGGCCTGCTCGGCGCTGATCGACCGCATCATCGGCAACGGGGAGCCCATCATCACCCTGGAGCCGATGAAGAAGTTCCCGGTCACGCGCGACCTCGCGGTGGATCGCAGCCGCATGTTCGACGCGCTCAAGCGCGTGAAGGCGTGGATCAACATCGACGGCACGCACAACCTCGGCCCCGGTCCCCGTCAGTCCCCGGGTGATCAGACGGTGATGTACAAGCTGTCCACGTGCATCACGTGCGGCAGCTGCCTCGAGGCGTGCCCCCAGGTGACGATCGACAACGACTTCCTCGGCGCCGCCGCCATCAGCCAGGCCCGCCTCTTCAACATGAACCCCACCGGCAAGATGAACGCCGAGGAGCGCGTCCGGGGTCTCATGGGTCCGGGCGGCATCCAGGACTGCGGCAAGGCGCAGAACTGCGTCAAGGTGTGCCCGAAGGAGATCCCCCTGACCACGTCCATCGCGGTGATGAACCGCGAGGTGACCAAGCAGGTCATCAAGGACATCTTCTTCGACCAGGAGGACGAGAAGAAGTCCGCGGGCGGACCTGCCTAGCAGGGCAGGGGAGTGTTCGTTTCACCGCTGTTGCTCGGGGCCCTGTGTCCGGCCGTTCCTCGCCGGGCCGGGGCCCCGGTTCTTTACCGGTCCGCGGGTTTCGCCCTTGACAATAGGGCCTTGCCAAGCGGGCCATTCTGCGCGAGAGAGGCAGCCGCGTCGTCCCGCCCCGGGGATTTGCTCCCGGGTGCCAGTCTCGCGTCACCCGCGTCACCCGGAGCTTCGATGAAGATCCACGAGTACCAGGGCAAGGAACTCTTCCGGAAGTATGGCGTCCCCACGCCGAGGGGCATCCTCGCGCTCTCGCCCAACGAGGCCGAGGCGGCCGCCAAGCAGCTGGCGACCCCCGTGGTCGTCGTGAAGGCCCAGATCCACGCGGGTGGCCGCGGCAAGGGTGGCGGCGTGAAGCTCGCCAAGAGCCCCGCCGAGGCCAAGGAGCTCGCCAAGCAGATGCTCGGCATGAAGCTCAAGACGATCCAGACCGGGCCCGAGGGCCAGACGGTCCACAAGGTCTACATCGAGGAGGGTCTGGCCATCGGTCAGGAGCTGTACCTCGGTGTGACGCTGGATCGTGCCACCTCGCGCATCACCTTCATGGCCTCCCGTGAGGGCGGCGTGGAGATCGAGGAAGTGGCCGCCCACAGCCCCGAGAAGATCCTCCGCGAGGCGGTGGACCCGGCGGTGGGCTTCCAGGACTTCCAGGGCCGCAAGCTGGCCTTCGGCCTGGGCCTCACCGGCCCCACGGTGAACAAGTTCGTCCAGTTCTGCTCCGCGCTCTACCGCATGTACGTGGAGACGGACTCCTCCCTGGTGGAGATCAACCCGCTCGTCATCCTCAAGGACGGCGGCGTGGTGGCGCTCGACGCGAAGGTGAACTTCGACGAGAACGCCCTCTACCGGCACAAGGAGCTCATCGAGTACCGCGACGTGGCCGAGGAGGAGCCTCGCGAGACCCAGGCCAAGGAGTGGGACCTGGCCTACATCGCGCTCGAGGGCAACATCGGGTGCATGGTGAACGGCGCCGGTCTGGCCATGGCCACCATGGACACCATCAAGCTGGTGGGCGGTGCGCCGGCCAACTTCCTGGACGTGGGCGGTGGCGCGAGCAAGGAGAAGGTGACGGCGGCCTTCAAGCTGATCCTCGCCGACCCGGCCGTGAAGGCGGTGCTCGTCAACATCTTCGGCGGCATCATGAAGTGCGACGTCATCGCCGAGGGCATCATCGCCGCGGCGAAGGAAGTGCAGCTCAAGGTTCCGCTCGTGGTGCGGCTCGAGGGCACCAACGTGGAGAAGGGCAAGGAGCTGCTGCGCAACTCCGGCCTCGCCATCACCCCCGCCGACAACCTCCGCCAGGCCGCCGAGAAGGCCGTCGCGGCGTTGAAGTAGTCCAGGCAGAGAAAGGTTCAAGCCATGAGCATCCTCGTCAACGAGAACACGAAGGTCCTCTGCCAGGGCATCACCGGCTCGGCGGGCTCGTTCCACTCCAAGCAGATGCTGGAGTACGGCACGAAGCTGGTCGCGGGCGTCACGCCGGGCAAGGGTGGCACCGACTTCGAGGGCAAGGTCCCCGTCTTCAACTCGGTGGCCGACGCGGTGAAGCAGACCGGCGCCAACACCTCGGTCGTCTTCGTTCCGCCCCCCTTCGCCGCCGACTCCATCATGGAGGCCGCTGACGCGGGCATCTCCCTCATCATCGCCATCACCGAGGGCATCCCCGTCAACGACATGGTCAAGGCCAAGCGCTACCTGCAGGGCAAGCCCGGCGTGCGCCTGATCGGCCCCAACTGCCCCGGCGTCATCACCCCGGGCGCCAGGTGCAAGATCGGCATCATGCCGGGCCACATCCACAAGCCGGGCCGCATCGGCGTGGTGTCGCGCTCCGGTACGCTCACCTACGAGGCCGTGTTCCAGCTCACCCAGCTGGGCCTGGGCCAGTCCACCGCGGTGGGCATCGGTGGTGATCCGGTCAACGGCACGGACTTCGTGGACGTGCTGAAGCTGTTCAACGCCGACCCCGAGACGGATGCCGTCATCATGATCGGCGAGATCGGCGGCGACGCCGAGGAGCGCGGCGCCGAGTACGTGGCGCGCGAGTTCACCAAGCCCATCGCCGGCTTCATCGCCGGCCAGTCGGCGCCCCCGGGCAAGCGCATGGGCCACGCCGGCGCCATCATCTCCGGTGGCAAGGGCACGGCCTCGGAGAAGATCAAGGCGATGGAGGCCGCTGGCATCGTCATGGCCGCCAGCCCCGCCGAGCTCGGCACCACGCTGCAGGAGGCCGTCAAGCGCGGCGTCCCCAAGAAGAACCGCTAGTCCCACCTTTCACACGACACACCGAGGACCACCACAATGGCCATCGAGCGTACGCTGTCCATCATCAAGCCCGACGGGCTGCAGAAGGGCGTCATCGGCAAGATCATCTCCCGCTTCGAGGAGAAGGGTCTCAAGCCGGTCGCCATCCGCCTGCAGCAGCTCTCCCAGGCCCAGGCCGAGGGGTTCTACGCCGTCCACAAGGCGCGCCCCTTCTTCAAGGACCTGGTCAACTTCATGATCTCCGGCCCCGTGGTGCTCATGGTGCTGGAGGGTGAGAACGCCGTCCTGGCCAACCGCGACATCATGGGCGCCACCAACCCGGCCAACGCCGCTCCTGGCACCATCCGCCGCGACTTCGCCACCAGCATCGACCAGAACACGGTGCACGGCTCGGACAGCCTCGAGAACGCCAAGATCGAGATCGCGTACTTCTTCCGCGAGACCGAGATCCACGGCTACGACTGGACGGCCAAGAAGTAGTCCCCAGGGCCTCGCGCCCAGGACCCGGCCCGGCTCCCTCCTCCTCGGCGGGACCGGGCCGTTGTCTTTTTCGAAAGACACCGTACTTCGAGTGAAGGCGGGAATAAGATGGCGCCCCTCCCAGGAGCCACTCCATGTCCTTCGAATTCGCCATCGTCCCCGGCAAGGTCATCCACGAACTCATCCATGGCGACATCGCCGGCTGTGTCCAGCAGGTGGAGCGTGCCTATCTGCTTCATGGCGAGCGCAAGAGCGTCAACCCGGACAGCTACTTCCTGCGCTTCCCCGACAAGCCGGACGCCCGCATCATCGCCCTCCCGGCCTACCTGGGCGGCGACTACGACGTGGCGGGGCTGAAGTGGATCTCCAGCTTCCCGGCGAACGTGAAGAAAGGCTTCCCCCGGGCCTCCGCCGCGCTGCTGCTCAATGACTACGAGACGGGCTACCCCTTCGCCTGCCTGGAAAGCTCCATCATCTCGGCGGCGCGTACGGCGGGCTCGGCGGTGCTGGCGGCGCAGTGGCTCAATGGAGGGCAGCGGCGCACGCGCTCGCTGGCCATCGTCGGCAACGGCCTCATCGCCCGCTACATCTACGACTTCTTCCTGAAGATGAACTGGGAGGTGGAGGAGGTGTGGCTGTACGACACCACGCCTGGCGAGGCCGAGCGCTTCGCGGACAAGGTGTGCGACAAGGCGCGGCACCGTCGCGTGCACGTGGCGCCGGATCTGGCCACCGCGCTGCGCTCCAGCGACATGGTGCTGCTGGCCACCACGGTGCCCACGCCCTACATCACCGACGCGAGCCTGCTGTCCCACCATCCCATCGTGCTCAACATCTCGCTGCGCGACGTGTCGCCGGAGATCGTCCTCCAGAGCTACAACATCGTGGATGACGTGGAGCACGTGATGAAGGCGAACACCTCGCCCCATCTGGCGGAGAAGCTCAGCGGGGGACGTGACTTCGTCACCGGCACGCTGGCCCAGCTCATCAAGGGCGAGTGCAAGGTGGACCGCTCGCGCACCATCCTCTTCTCGCCCTTCGGTCTGGGGGTGTTGGACCTGGCGGTGGGCTCATGGGTGTTCGAGCAGGCGAAGGCCGCCGGGAAGACCGTGGAGATCAACGACTTCTTCTACGAGCTGACGCGCTAGTCCCCGGAGCATCCACGCGGCGGGTTCGATTCCCGCCGCCTCCACATTCAGAAGCTCAGCAATCTCAAGGGGTTGCTGGGCTTTTTCTTTGCCCTCGTTCACCTTCCCGGTGAGCCAGCAGGCGGCGCCTTGATGAGCACGGCCACCGCGAGCAGTGCCGAGCCTCAAGGGGTGGAGCGCCCGCCGATCTCCGGGAAGCGCTCATAGGCCCGTTTAAGCGCGTCCAGGTGCGCGGGGTTGTCCAGGTCGAGCGGCGCATCAGTGAGCCGAACAACCCACCCGCCCGTCGCGGTACGCCGTGAGCGCGAAAGCAGCTCCGCGTCGCACGTCGGGTCCGGAAAGCCGATGGTCCGTGCAGCGGCGTCTGACCAGTAGTTCAGCCACCCGAGGCGATGCGGAATCTCTGGCGAGCGCATGGCGCTAGGGGATCTGATCACCGGCAGGCCACGGGGAGGCGGCTCCAGGTCGTCTGGCCGATTCTTCGTCTGGCGTGCAATGTCCACCCCCGCGCTGAACGGCGTCGCGTGCCCCCAGAACGCGTGTGCTTCCTCCGCCACAGCCTCTAGCAAAGCCGCCGCAGCCGCGATGCCGTCCGCGGACAGAGGCACTGACACATGGAATTCAAACTGTGCCCGACCGCCAGGGGACATCCCCGCCGGTTTCCTCCATCCCATTACGCTCACTCGGAAGTTGTCATCGATGCTGCGCAGAGTCGGAAATTCCCCGCGCTTACTCTCGCGGGCAACGAGTGCATCACGATCCTGTAACGGGATGAGTTGTCCCTCGTCAGAAATCATAAGCCCGATGCACAAGCCAGGAACTGCGCGTTCCATTGCATGAACAACAGCCAATGGACGGCCATCATTGACCGCAAGCGCAGGCGCGTAGACGATCATGGTCATCTGGTCTTTTCGTGTGGCGGACATTTCAGCACCAATCCATGAGGACGATAACGCCCTGGAGTTGCGGTTCCTCGATCTCCAGCATGGCCTTGTGCGTTGCGCTTCGCACACCGACCCGGAAGTCAAATCCACATGTCCTCGCAAGCTCACGCTCGATCAGGAAATCATGCACATTTTTTTCTGATCACAATGTTTTGAAGTTCTAGCGGGTACGAGTCGAAGTTGTCAGTCTTCACCTCCCAAAGCACGCCCGCGACAACCTGCAACGCGTCGAAAGCCTTGCCGTTAACCAGCGCGTTGGCCCCACGGTAGGCATTGAACTTGATTCCGTCAGCGCACTTGTTGTGCAGCTTGTTTCCACCCTTGGGCGGCACCCGGCGAGGCTTGCACTCCGGACGGCGCTCTCGCTCCGTGACTTCGATTGGCCCCACGGGAGGGAAATCCGGTCCTTTGGGCTCCGGCTTGGGCCTTTTTTCCGGCGAAGGTTTCTGCGGCGCTGGCGTCGTTTCAGGCACAGGGCGCGTTTCTGGCGCGGGCCTTGCGTCCCCTTGGTCGGCCCATTTCAGCTCATAGGCATCGAGTGCCTCTTTGATGGCGAATCCCACCACCACCACGCCCGCGACGATCACCGCTCCCACGACGATCTCCGGGGCCGCGAGGACGCAGACCCCGATTCCCGCTGCACCGGCACCCACCGAGGCCACCGCGCATCGTCCTGTTGTGTCGTGAAACTCGAGCCGGTCATGATCGAGGGCATGAAAGCACCTCTCCACCAGCACGGGCCAGGGCTCAGAAGCTTCGCGGACGGCGCACCGCCCTCCGTCCGTCCAGGACAGCGTCGCCGCTCGCTGGAGGTTGGCGAGCCTCGGGTACCGGGCCGCTGGCTCTCTCAGGCTGGGCGCTGATGTAGCGCATGCTGAGACATAGAGCAGAAGTGCAATGCACGCTCGGAGACGCATGGCCGGGTCGGTCCTCCAATCAAGTCAGGACCTGGCGAGTCCTGGCGGGGGTGTCCGGAGTATCCAAGCGCGCTCCGATAGCGACGAACGAGCATGCGAGGGCGCGGCACGCGGCAGCCCATGCTCGGGCACGGGCTGGCTCCTGGGCACGAGGTTGCACACTCCTGCCTGCCGGTCCGCGAGCGGGGTTACGGCTCGCTTACGGCCTTCGCGGAGGCCCGCCCGACTGCCTCGCTGAGCTCCAACCGTTTCGCAGTCGCCATGGCACTCGCCACTGACCAGGCCGGTGAGCGGGTAGGGCGCCGGGGCGGCCACCGCCGCCCCGGTGCCGGACTCAGCGGTGTCCTCAGCGTGCTTCCGCGGAGGCCGCGAGCACCACCGGCTTCTTGCGGATCCCCAGGCTGAGGGGCACCGCCACCAGGGTGATGATCGTGGCGACCAGGTAGACGTCGTTGATGCCCTCCACGAACGAGAACAACTCGATGTGACGGCGATCCGTCATCCCCTGCCGCACGAGATCCTCCGCCTCCCGGGCCGTGAAGGTGGACAGGAGCGACGTGAAGATGGCGATCGAGAACGCTCCGAACACGTTTCGCAACCAGTTGCTGATGGACGAGGCGTGGCCGCTCAGCTCGCGCGGTATCTGCTCCATGCCCGCGTTGCTGGCCGGCATCATGGAGAGGGAGATGCCTACGTTCCGCACCACCATCCACATCAACATGTAGAAGTGTGGAACCTCCGGCGTCAAACGGCTCAAGGCATACGTGCCCCCCGCGATCAACAGGACGCCAGCCGTCATGAGCGTGCTCGGCCCGATCGGGCCATACAGGCGCCCGACCAGGGGCATCAGGAGCGCCATGGCCAGGGAGGCGGGGAGGAGGATCAACCCGGTCTCGAGCGCCGTCACGCCCTGGACCTTCTGCAGGAACACGGGCACGAGGAACGCGCCCGAATACAGGCTGATCGTGATGATGCTCGAGATGAGCAGCGTCACCAGATAGCGGCCATTCGCGAGCACACGCAGGTCGAGCAGCGGAGCGCTCGTCTTCAGCTCCCTGACGACGAAGACGATCAGTGACAGCGTCCCGAGCAGGAACAGGGACACTGTCTTCCCATGGGTCCACCCCCACTCCCTTCCCTGGCTCAGGGCGATCAGCAGCGACAGGGTGCCGGTGATGACGGTGAGCAGCCCGGGGAGATCGAATGCCTTCGGGGCCTTCAGGCGGTAGAAGGGAATGGTCCGCACGGCCAGACCCACGGCGACGACGCCGAGCGGAACGTTGATGAAGAACAACCATCGCCAGTTGCCCAGGGTGATCAACCAGCCCGCGAAGGTCGGCCCGAACGCGGGAGCGAGGCTCGCCGACAGGCTCCAGAGACTGGCGGCCAGCGCCTGCCGCTCCCGTGGAACGAGCTGGTAGATGAGCGTCATGGTCACGGGCATGATGGCGCCGCAGAACGCGCCCTGCAGGAACCGGAAGGCCACGAGCGAGCCCGCATCCCAGGCCACCCCACACAGCACGGACGCCAGGATGAAGCCCACCAGGGTGGCCACGTACAGCCATTTGAAACTGAAGCGCCCACCCAGATAGCCGGTGAGCGGCGCGCTCGTGCCCATGGCGAGCATGAACCCCGTCAGGGTCCACTGGAGCTGCGAGAGATCAGCCCCGAAATGCCGCTGCAACTCGGGAATGGCGATCGTGATCGTGCTGGAGCTGAGCACGGACATGAACGACCCCACGAAGAGGGCGAACATGAACGGCCAGAATCGGGTGGCTCGTGGCTCTTCTGACGGGTGCATGGGTCTCTGTCTATTCCCAGATCAGTGGCAGGCTCGTGACCGCCAGGTTGAAGCCACCCACGAACCGAGGCGGGTTCTGGGGATCCAGCCGGAACGGCGGGACGCGCTTCAACCACTCCTGGTAGAACACCTTCATCTCCAGGCGGGCCAGATTCAGACCGACGCACCGGTGCGGACCCGTGTTGAACGTCATGTGCTGCTCCGGCCGGCCCAGGATGAACTGCTCGGGGTTCGGGAACGCCGCGTCGTCGTAGTTGGCCGCGGGCAGGAGCAACAACACCGTGTCGCCCTCCTTGAACTGGACGCCCTCGCAGACCACGTCGCGCATCACCCGCCGGGGCGTGGACGCGACGCTATAGAGCCGCAGCAGCTCCTCGATGGCTCCAGGCAGGAGGCTGGGGTCGGCCCGGAGCCTGGCCTGCAACTCCTGATCGCGCGCCAGGTGCCGGACACCGAAGCTCAGGGCATTCACCACGGTCTCCAGCCCCCCGAGGAACAGGGTGATGCTGTAGCCCAACATCTCATGGAACGTGGGGTTGCGGCCGTTGATGTTCGCGTCGAGCAGCCGGCTGATCAGATCATCCTCGCGCTTCTCCTGCCGGGCCTTGATGGTCTCCGTGAGGATCCCCGCGATTTGTTTGAACGTCGCCTCGCGGGTCGCTGCATCCACCGTGGCGGACGTCGCCTGCGTGGCCAGGTGGCGGAACTCCGCGAGGCGGTTGGTCGGCATGCCGGCCAGCTTCATGAACAACGTGACGGGCAGCGGCTCGGCGATCTCCGAGAGGAAGTCGCAGCGTCCCGCGCCGAGCACCTTGTCGATGAGCTCGTTCGTCATGGTCCGGATCGCCGTCTCGAGTCCGGCAACGGATTTGGCCGCCAGCGGCTGGTTGAGCGGCGCCCGGTACGCCGTGTGCTTCGGCGGATCCACCGCGATGGGCAGCATCACCAGACCCTGCTGCTGCTCCTTGTGCTCCCCCGAGTGTTCCCCCGAGGCCGCGAGGAAGGCGTTGCTGTAGACCTCCGGATTCATCGTGATGTCCACGATCGTCTTCTTCCGGGTCACGAACCACTGGCCCCCGTTGCATGGGGAGAAGAAGATGGGCGGAGCCTCGAGGATGAGGGAGCGCATCCGGGCGTGCGGATCCTCCAGCATCCGCGGATCCCTGGCGTTGTCGTATTCGTAGACCAGCTCCGGCGGGATGTGCGCGGGAATCTTGTCCAGCTTCTGTCCGGTAAAGGCGCTCATGGTCGAACCTCTTCTGGGTGTTGGAGAAAAAAGCGCGGGGACCTGTCCGGTCCTCACTCTTCCGTCTGCGAGACGGGAAGCCGGACCACCAGCCCATCCAGCGCGGGCGTCATCTTGAGCTGACAGGTCAGCCGGCTGTTGGGCTGCACGTGGAAGGCGCACGCGATCATTCCCTCTTCCGCCGCATCGGGAGGGGGGAGCTTCGTCAGCCAGGCCTCATCGACGTAGCCGTGGCAGGTCGCGCAGCTGGCGAAGCCTCCACACTCGGCGACGATTCCCGGCACGAGGTTGTTCGTCGCCGCCTGCATGACGGACTGTCCCTCCTCCGCCTCGACTTCGTGCTGCTTCCCATTCGCCTCGATGAACTTGATCTTCGCCATATGTCCTCCTGGATCGTTGGGTTTGACTGTCTTCACGCGGCGAGGCTGGCGAGCGGGACGGCCGCGTCACCCAGGCGGGCCGCATCCACCTGCACCCGGCTCGAGACCAGCCGCTTCGCGGCCATGAACTCCGCGGGCCGGCCAATGACATCCGCGGCGATGACCCGTCTGTCCTTGAGGTAGAAGGCCGAGAACTCCTTGCCCTCGACGGAACCTCGCGTGACGCACTGCTCGTGGCCGGTGGAGAGCCCCACCATCTGCAGCTTCAAGCCGTACTGGTCCGACCAGAACCAGGGAATGGCGGCGGAGGGCTCCCGCTTGCCCATCAGCGTGGCCGCCGCGACGCGCGCATGCTCGATGGCATTGGGCACGGATTCCAGACGGATGCGTCCACCCGTGTAGGCGCTGGGTTGATTGGCGCAGTCCCCGATGGCGAGGATGTCCGGATCGGCCGTACAGGCGTACTCGTCCACGACGATGCCATTGTCGACGGCCAGGCCCGCCGCGGAGGCCAGCTCCGTGTTCGGAATGAGGCCGATTCCCACCAGCACCAGGTCGGCCTCGAGCCGCTCCTGCACGCCCTGACACGCGAAGCCCACCTCGCGCACCTGGCGGCGCGCCTCGTCGAGCTCCATGCTCCGCACCTCGCACGAGAGCCGGAGCTCCACGCCCCGCTCGCGGTGGAGTTTCTCGATGAACGCGGACACCTCCGGACCCGTCACCCGGCAGAGCAGGCGAGGCGCCGCCTCCAGCAGCGTCACACGCAACCCGAGCTGCACGGCCACGGCCGCGACCTCGAGCCCCACGTAGCCGCCACCGATGATGACCAGGCGGTTGCCGGGGATGAACCTCCCGCGCATCGCCTCGACGTCGGCGATGGACCGCAGGGAGAACAGGTTCTCGGGCCGGGCACCCGCCAGCCCGGGAACACTCAAGGGCCGTGCGCGGCCTCCCGTGGCCAGGACGAGCTTGTCGTAGGCCAGCCGGCTCCCATCCCCCAGGGAGACCTCCTTCGTGGCGCGGTCGATGGCCTCGACGCGCGTGCCGGGCTTGAGCTCGATGTCGAAGCGCTCATAGCTCGCCAGCGGCTTGAGGTAGAGGTCGGTCAGCGCCACCTTTCCCTGCAGGAATCCCTTCGACAGCGGAGGCCGCTGGTAGGGCGGATGCGCCTCGTCTCCCAACAGGAGGACGCGCCCCTTGTAGCCCTGCTTGCGCAAGCCGGCGGCCAGCTCGCCTCCGGCCTGGCCGGCTCCCACGATGACGATGCGCTCTTCCATTGTCACGACGTTCCTTTCTCCGTGCGCCCGGCTCGAACGCCGACTGCGTCACGGGGTGTGCCGTTTTCGTTCCGCGGGCTCACCGCCGGGCGGAGACGGGGGCCAGCCATAATCCGACGAGTGCGTCGATCAATCCGTCCGCGGTGGATGTCCACGTCGAGCGTGGGTTCGCGGTGCCCGCGTGCAGCGCGCGTTCCCGCTCGGCGCACATGTGAACGAGCATCAACCGTCCCATGTCGCTACGCTCCTGCCGCACGTCCTCGGGCAGACGCGGGATGAGCCGGAACATGCCTTCGAGGGCCTGCCGCAGCGACTGCGAGGTGGACGACTCCTTGCTCACGCGCTCGCGCAAGGCGGGATGGGTCGTCATCTGGGCGACGAACCGTGCGTGCCAGGAGGGGATGCCCAACGAGGCGAGGTGCTGGGTGGTGGGTCGCACGAGGCAGGACACCCAGTCACGCAGGTCGGGCGAGCCGGTGATCTCCGCGAGCATCTCGGTCCGCCGCAGCTCCACCGACTCGGAGTACCGGCGGACGATCTCCACCACGAGGTCCTCCTTGGAGCCGAAGTGGTAGCCGACGGCGGAGTTGTTGGACTGGCCGGCCGCCTCGCTGATCTGGCGGTTGGAGACGGCCTCGATCCCGTGCTCGGCGAACAGGCGCTCGGCGGTGACGAGGAGAAGCTCGCGCGTCTCGCTGCCCCGGTCGGATTTGCTCGAGCTCACCAGAGCACCGGGACCTTTCCCAGGAACTGCTTGCTGTCGTCGGCGCTCATCATGACCTCTGTTGAATCAGTGCCTGCCAGAAGGCTCAGCCGGGTCAGTGCAACTGCGTCGCGGGGGCGCACAGGCTCGCGCTCAGCGTGGCCACGGGGGTCTCCCAGTGGTCCTCGAACCAGAAGTCCAGGAACAGCGGGGACGCGCGGCCACGGTGGTACGCGGCCCACACCCGCCGCATGTACTCGGACGAATCGACTCCGGACTGCCGGTCCTTGAGTTGTCCGACCGTGCCAACCAGCACGATGAGCGCAGCGGTCCGGATGCCCAGATTGCCGAGGGCGTACGCCTGCAGCTCCATCTCGCCCATCACGTCCGTGCCGTAGCCCGTCACCAGGTGCAACAGATCATGCGTCTCACGGTAGCGCTTGGCGATGAAGTCGATGTCGTTCTTGATCTCGAGCGTCGTCTCGAAGGGCGAGATCTTGTTGTCGCGGAAGTAGCGCGCGTACGCATGGCCGAGCGTTCCCTCGGGCAGGCGCTCGAGGGCGTCCAGGTCGAGATTCCTGCTCTCCAGGGAAGGGCGCTCGGACAGCATGCGGCGCCAATACGCGCTGCTCTGGAGCCGCTGGGCGAGTGATTCATAGACGTTGTAGTCCAGGCAGGCGTTGAGCGTCTGGCCATAGACGGGATTCCCCTCATTGCCCTTGATCACCTTCAGGATTTTGAGCGCCAGGTTCAGGCGGGTGAACAAGGAGGCGTTTTCGGGCAGGGTCAGGGTATTGGGATCGAGCATGGGGCGGTGTCCTCGGACGGTGACAGGGTTTTGGGGACGACCTACTTCGGCAACAAGGCACTCATCTGGGTGTAGATGAACCGCGCCGCGCGCTGGGGGTTCAGTCTGTAGATGGCATCCATGAGCCTGGCATCGGCTCCCACCAGGACGCGATACTGGTCGTTCTCGATGCCCTCGAGGATGATCTGCGCGGCCTTGCCAGGAGCCAGCACCTTGGGCGGCGGCCCCTCCCGGCGCTTCTCCTGCTGGCTGTCCATCGTCACGCCAGAGTTCACCACGATGTTCGTGCCAATCGCTCCCGGGAAGACCACCGTGACCTTCACGTTCGTCCCCAGGAGCTCCGAGCTCAAGCCTTCCGTCAGGAGCTTCACGGCCGCCTTGGCCGCTCCGTAGATGGTCTGCCCCGGAACGGGCAGGAATCCACCCATGCTGGAGATGTTCGTGATGTGCGCCACCGGGCGTGCGAGCAGGTGCGGCAGGAACGCCTTGGTCATGTAGAGCGTTCCGAACAGGTTGACGTTCATCACCCGTTCGATCGCCGCGTAGTCGAGGTCCTTCAACCTGACAAAGGGTTGAATGATGCCCGCGTTGTTGATGATGCCGTCGACAGCCCCGAAGCGGGAGATGACCTGCTCCGGGAGCGCCTCCACCAGGGCCCGGTCCGTGATGTTCAGGGTATAGGTGGCCAGCCTGTCCCGATTCCGCCCCGCCAGCGCGAGGGTCTCCTCGAGGGCGGATGCGTTGATGTCAACGGCGGCGACGCTCGCGCCCTTCGACAGGAGAGCCAGGACCAGCTCCCTGCCCATGCCATTTCCGCCACCGGTCACGACGACAACCTTGTTCTGGACCTTCATTGCCGTTCTCTCTCTTTCAGGGCACGGGGACGAAGCGGTAGAGGGCGCTCTCGATGTCGGACGTCAGGTAGATGGTTCCCGAGCCACCCACCGCGACCCCCGTGGGGATGTAGCCCGGCGGCATGCCCGCGTTCTCGGGCAGACCGATGCGCAGGCCGCTCGCGAGCACGGTCAACCGGCCCGTGGCCGGCTCGATGCGCACCAGGCGCTTGCGGCCCACCTCGGCGACGATCAGCCCTCCATCCGGATGCCGGGCGATGCCCTCGGGGGCCTTGAGGCCCTTGGCCACCGTGCGCCGGGCGCCATCCGACAGGCGCACCCGGGTCACCTTCCCCGAGCGCACCTCCGTGACGTACACCCCCGGCTCCTTCGCCTCCGTGTCGGCCGCGAGGCCCACGGGCCCCTCCAGGCCCTCGGCAAGCATCGTGGTCCCCGCGGGCTCGGCGGCATCCACCCGCACCAGCCGGCCCGTGGCGGCCTCGGCGAGGAGCAGCGTGCCGTCGGCGAGCTCGAGCACGCCCTGGACGCCATTCGCATTGGGAATCGTCCGCAGGACCTCGCCAGAGGCGCGATCCAGCACCTGCACGTTGCTGTGGCCGCCCAGGTAGGCAGTGCTCAGCACCACATGCTTCGCGCTCAGGCTCACGTTCATGGGGAAGTTCATCCGGGTGGAGAGGACCCGGGTCGTCTGGTTGATCTTCCCATCGCGCCCGCCCACCCGGCGGAAGGCATACACATCCGCCACGTACAGCTGCTCGTCCGGATCATCCGGCGCGACGGCGAGCCCGGAGGGCACGCTCAAGCGCGCCTCGACGAGGGGCCGGACGGAGCCATCGGCGGGATTGACCACGCGGATGTCGTTGTCCACCATGTTGGACACGTACACCTGGTCATCCGGGCCCACGGCCAGGTTGTCGAGCCCGGTGGGCAGCTTCGCGACGACCTCCTTGGCGCCCGTGGGCAGCCGGACGCGCACCAACTCGCCACGCGCCGCGTCGACCACATAGAGGTTCTCCCGGCGCGCGTCGAAATTGACGGCGACCGGAATCGTGAAGCCCTCCGCCACGGTCTCGATCTTCCCCGTGTCCACGTCCACGCGGGCGATCTGCCCCTTGGTCAGGATCGGACCGTAGAGCTTGTCGTCCGGGCCGAACTCGAAGCCGTTGAGGAAGCCGGGCTCGGAGAGGACCTTCCGAGGCGGCTTCTTCCCGCTCGGGTCCACTTCCCACAGCGCATCGCCCCGGCCGAGCTGGGTGACGTAGAACCTGCCATCGCGGCGGAAGGCCAGCGAGTTGAGGCCCGGCAGATCCCTGGCGATGACGCGCGTCTTTCCATCCGGGGTGCGCCGCATCAACTGGCCGGTGAAATAACCGGTCCAGTAGACCGAGCCGTCGGGACCCAGGGTCACGTCATCCGCGCCGCCCAGCGGAGGCCCCACCAGGGTGGATACCTTGCCATCCTTCAAGTCGATGGAGTGGACCGACTGGCCGAGCAGATTGCTGGCCAGCAGGTGCCCCTTGCCATCGACGGCGAGCCCGTGGACGCCCTGGAAGTGGGAGCCGGCCACCACCACCTCCTGGCGATAGGCCGGTGGTGGAGGGGCGGCCAGGGCCTGGGAGCTCGCCATCAACAGCCAGGCGAGCAGGGACTTGTAGGGGAATCGATGCATGGGGGCCTCCGGGGGGCGTGGATGAATCATGGGGTAGGGGACGTCTCTCCAAACGTGACTTCCATGCCCGCGAGATCGTTGCCGTCGCGCCAGTTCCGCAGGACTTCGATGAACTCGAGCGTGCCGCCTCCGAAACCGGCATTGCGCATCGCGCTCGGGGGAGGCCGGACGCCTTCGTTGTTGTAGTAGCCGGGCGTGCACTCGGGACCGCCGAAGGTGGTGCCGCCCTTCATGAGGGTGCTGAGGATCACCTCCCACCACTGCTGCTGCGCCTTCTCCGTCGGTTCGATCGTCTCGATGCCTTGCTTCAGGCAATGCTCGATGACGTAGGCGGCGTGTTGCGCCTGCTCACCGAGGATGTGGACGAAATTGATCGCCCAACCGCTCTGGGGGGCGCTGAACATCACGAGGTTCGGATAGCCGCGGCTGTACATGCCGTGGAACGTCGCCGCGCCATTGGCCCAGCTGTCACGCAGGGACTTGCCGCCACGCCCGCGAATGTCGAAGCCCAGCCGGCGGGTGTAGTCGCCCGTGACCTCGAAGCCCGAGGCGTAGACCAGGCAGTCGACCTCGTATTCCTTGCCATTCACCACCACGCCGTTGGGCGTGATGCGCTCCACGCCCTTGCCCTCGGTATCCACGAGCTGGACGTTGGGGCGGTTGAACGTGTCCAGGTATTCATCGTGGAAGCAGGG
Source organism: Archangium lipolyticum (assembly GCF_024623785.1). NCBI lineage: Bacteria > Pseudomonadati > Myxococcota > Myxococcia > Myxococcales > Archangiaceae > Archangium > Archangium lipolyticum. Next base: position 11,596 of record NZ_JANKBZ010000022.1, on the reverse strand, counting down.
CCGCTTGCACAGCGGATCGTAGTAGGGCTTGAGCGCCTCGGCCGTCACCGGGTCCTTCACGATGGAGGCCACCCGCGCGCGGATCTCCTCCATCTTGCGGAAGTCCGCCAGCTGGCGGAGCTCGGCCGCCTCCTCGGGGGTCCTGGCGCGGCGGCTCTCGCTACCATCGAAGATGTACGTCCACCCGTCCCGTACCATGTCGACGTCCATCTCGCCGCCGGAGACGATGGCGGTGAAGTTGACCATGCGCTCCTTCTGCCAGCCGGGCTGGAGTGTCTTCACCCAGGCCTCGTCGGTGGGCCGGTTGTCCCGCGCGCCGACGCTCGAGGGCGTGCGCTGGAAGACGTACAACTTCTTGGCCGAGGCACCGAGGTGGGGGATTGCCTGGATCGCGGTCGCGCCCGTCCCGATGACGCCCACGCGCTTGTCGGCAAGCTTGCTCAGGCCGCCCATGGGTCCGCCGCCGGTATAGGCATAGTCCCACCGGCTGGTGTGGAAGCTGTGACCCTTGAAGGTCTCGATCCCAGGGATGCCGGGCAGCTTGGCCTTGTGGAGGATGCCACCGGCGATGATGACGAATCGCGCCGCGAGCCTGTCGCCCCGGTTGGTGGTGATGTTCCAGCGCCGGGTGTCCTCGTCCCAGTCCATCTTCTCGACCAGGGTCTGGAACAGCGCCGTCTTGTAGAGGTCGAACTGCCGGCCGATCCGCTGGCAGTGGGCGAAGATCTCCGGCGCCTTGGCGTACTTCTCCGTTGGGATGTAGCCGGTCTCCTCCAGCAGCGGCAGGTAGATATAGGATTCCACGTCGCAGGCGGCGCCGGGATAGCGGTTCCAGTACCAGGTGCCGCCGAAGTCGCCGCCCTTCTCGATGATGCGGAAGGAATCGACCCCCGCCTGGCGCAGCCGCACCGCCGACAACATGCCGCCAAAGCCACCGCCGACGATGAGCACGTCGATCTTCTCGGTCACCGCCGGGCGGGTGAAGCCGGGCTCGACGTACGGATCCTTGTCGAAATCCGGGTAGACGCGGCTGAGGTCGAGGTATTGGGTGTCGCCGTCGGGACGCAGCCGCTTCTCACGCTCGAGCCGGTACTTCTCCCTCAGCGCTTCCGGGGAGAACGAGGGCACACCTTTCTTGTTCGCGGTCATGCGCATTCCTTCTTCACTTCGGTGGTTTCAGACGGATGTGTTGCCTTTGCCGGGTGTGTCGGGCTCGTCCAGCGAGGTCACCGGCGGGCGGAGACGGGGGCCAGCCACAAGCCGACGAGCGCGTCGACCAGACCGGCCGCGATGGAGTCCCAGGTCGAGCGGGGCTGGGCAGTGCCCGCGTGCAGCGCGCGTTCCCGCTCGGCGCACATGTGCACGATCAGCAACCGGCCCATGTCGTTACGCTCCTGCTGCACGTCCTCGGGCAGACGCGGGACCAGCCGGGACATGCCTTCGATGGCCTGCTGCAGCGAGGGCGAGGTGAACGACTCCTTGCTCACGCGCTCACGCAAGGCGGGGTGGGTCATCACCTGGGCGATGAACCGCGCATACCAGGAGGGCGTGCCCAGCGAGGCGAGGTGCTCGGTGGTCGGCCGCACGAAGCAGGACACCCAGTCGCGCAGGTCGGGCGAGCCGGTGATCTTCGCGAGCATTTCGGTCCGCCGCCGATCCATCGACTCGGAATGCCGGCGCACGATCGCCAGGATGAGCTCCTCCCTGGAGCCGAAGTGGTAGCCAACAGCGAAGTTGTTGGACTGGCCGGCCGCCTCGCTGATCTGGCGATTGGAGACGGCCTCGACCCCGTGCTCGGCGAACAGGCGCTCGGCGGTGACGAGGAGAAGCTCGCGCGTCTCGCTGCCCCGGTCGGATTTGCTCGGGCCCATCAGCGCACCGGGACCTTTCCCAGGAGCTTCTTGCTGTCGTCGGCACTCATCACGACCTCCGGGGGTTGGAACGTCCTCGAGCCCACGCGAGAAGAACTAAGTCAATCGACTGAACAAGTCAACCGACTTAAATACGGGTCCGATGAGGGCGCCGCGCAAGGCAGGGATGGCTGCCTGGCCGGGAATCCAATCCCCTGGAGCCCGCGCTCAACGCCCCGTGGTCACCGCCAGGAGCGGTCCCACGAGCAGCCCCTGCGCGGTCTGGGGCTCCCCGAGACGCCAGCTCTGCCCGGTTCCGCTGTAGGGGTACACCAGGAAGAGCGACGAGGCGCGCGTCTCGACCTGGATGCCCAGGCCGGACTCGCTTCCGGACTCAAGCGTGGTGGCGAGTGCGATCGCCCCCACGTCGGCCGAGGCGCCGCATTGCTCGAGATGCCCGATGGTGGCATCCAACAACTCGTCCCACGAGGCGCGTGGCAATTGGTCTCGGGGAAACCAGGTCCTTGGGTTGCCGCCCGACGTGTCGAGCGTCAACCCGAACGGGAGCACGGAGCCGTGCTTGCGGAGCAGGAGCAGGCCCGCCTCCCGCGCTACATGCAGCGTCTTACCCAGCAGCTCCTCGTCGTTCATCATCGCCGCTCTCCGTCGCCGGACCCGCTTCTTCCGGCGCCGGCCATCCTAGCGGACCCAGGAGACGTTGCTGATGGTGAACTTCGAGCCGTCCTGCTTCTCCGCGTTCGTGTAGGGCGAGTACACGCGCGTGGAGAAGGTGTTCGCGGCGGTGTCGACCTCGATCAGCCGCGTCGGGTTCGTCGTCGAGTCATGGTAGGTCGTCAGGATCTGGTGGATCTTGTTGCCCTGGACGCCGGTGACCTCGCGGTAGGCCGAGGTTCCCACGTGGCCGGAGAAGATGAACCGCACGTTGGCGTACTGCTTGAGCGCGTTGTCGAACACGTACTGGGGGCTGTTGTTGCCATAGCCACCGTTGCTCTGCTCGATGCCGCCGCTGCTCGTCTGGTGTGAGTGGGTGATGACGATGACGTTGTGGCGGGGATGCTGGGCCAGCACCGTCTTCGCCCACTCGACCGCGCCCGTGCGGGCCCACAACTCCAGGTTGAGCACGAGCCAGTTCAGGCCGCCCGCCGAGAACGTGTGATAGGCATTGTCACACTTCCCCGTCTCGTACACGCCAGCGAGCGCCTTGAACCGCGTCGTCGGGAAGTACGTGTTGAACGTGGTGGTGTTGCGCAGGTTGGCGTTCACGTTGCCGGGGCAGGCACCGCCGCCAGTGCAGGTGGCCGCCGTGTCATGATTCCCAATGGCGAGCGCGTAGGGAATGCCGGCGGCTTCCAGCTTCTCGAGCGCATTGCTGGCGCGCTCGTACTGGATGTGGTCGGGCGTGTCCCAGTTCATCATGTCGCCGGTCTGCATCACGAAGCGGAGGTCGAGCGCGGACTTGTTGTCGGCGAGCCACTGCATGCGGTGGTCGATCAGTGTCGAGTTGTTGACGACCTCGTTCTGCGTGTCCGGGATGACGACGAAGGTGAACTTCGTGTCGATGGGCTGGGTGGAGGAGGGCGCGGCGTAGAGCTTGATGCCCTCGTCGACCCATCCGGCGGCGCTCAGGCTGTTGCGCTCGGCGTCGGTGATGGCGAAGCGGTGCTTCTTGAGCGCCGTGTTGGAGTAGCGGTACACGGGCACGAGGCACGGGTCCGCCGTCTTCGAGGCGTAGAAGCCGATGCCCTCGTCGGTGGTGAAGCCCCCCGTGCTCACGAGGTTCTGCTTCTCCGTCGCGTCGATGGTCCAGAAGTGCTCGCCCCGGCTCGGGCTGTAGATGCGGTAGACGGGGGACAGCCCCGTTCCCGTGGCGGTGGAGGCGCGGAAGGCCACGCCGCGGTCGTCGGTGTAGCCGTAGGTCGTCGCGGCGTTGGCCGCCTCGTTCGCGTTGGTCGTGTAGAGGCTGTCACCCGACGTCGGCCGGATGCGGTGATACACGGGAGCACTCATGGCGGCGCAGTCCAGCGCGGACCCGACGGACCCGACGGGCTCGAGCCCGGGAGCCTCGGCCGGGAGGCCGTCGCCACAGGCGGAAAGCGCGCCTGCCAATGCCAGGGATGTGACGAATCTCGAGATCCTCAAGGGTGTCTCCTTCCAGGGTGGGGCGACGCGAGGCGACTGGCCCCGTGCCGCTTCTGACCGTTTTCTCAGTGAAAGACGGGATTGCTTGTTTCCGATAGCATTTGACCGGAGGTCAGGAAAGGCAAAACTTCCCCATAGGGAGGGCGGCTCGAGTCGCATAGAGTCCGCGGCCTCTACCCCGTGGAGGCCGCATTCATGCGCATTCTTGGAACGATTGCCGTTGGGATTGTCGCGTTGCTCGGTTCATCGGCCCATGCCGAGCTGCCCGTCGTCAACGAGGCGCGAGTCTCCTGGCAGGGCTGTGATTATTCGGTCAAGGTGCGGCAGGACGCCGATCCGTCGGCTCCGTACTACCAGCCGCTCTACAGAATCTCCGTCCAGAGCGAGGTGGTTTCGTCCGGCACCTGCTCGCTGACGCCCGGGACCGTCGAGTTGGCGACCTCGAAGCTCACGCCGCGGATCGCGATCGCGGCCAATGCCGAGGGGCTCGTTGTTGCCTACTCCTTTGGCGAGTATTACCGCGGCTTCGGTAACTGGGTTCGCATCCGCACCCACCGTCTGGACCCGAGCACTCTGGGCTCCGTGAAGGTGGTGGGTCTGCAGGGGCACTTCGTGCCGTCGAATGGCGGGGCCGGCGGCCCGGGCGCTACCTACCTGGAGGAGCTCTCCCTTCACACCGGCTACCTCGAGGTGAGTGGCACCTTGACCGGGAATTCGATCACGGAAGATCCCACGACCCTTTCCTGGCCGTACCCGATCGTGCAGGGAAGCCGCTTCGTCGCCATCTACCCTGACTTCTTCGGCTCGACGCCGCGGTCTCCCCACTTCGTCACCTTCTGAGTGGGGCAGGGTTGAAGCGCTCGAAGTGAGAACCCCTGGGCGCGGAGGCGCGTGGCTTCCGCACCCGGGGGTGGCCCGCTCAGCCCTTCTTCGCCGGCTGGACTGGCACGGAGACCTGCGTGTTCTCCCACGAGAAGTTCAGCGCCGTGCCCTTCTCATCGAAGGCGATGGTGAACGCCTCGTAGGTGTCCGCGCTCTTCTTCACCGGCACGTCCACCCGCAGGACGTCATTGTCCTTGTTGTACTTGTAGGCGCCCCACTGGCCCACGTCCTTGTTGACGATGAGCGTCCACTTGTCCGCCTGCGGAATGGTGAAGAGCGCGTAGGTGCCCGCCGGCAGCCGCTGGCCCGCAAGCTCGATGTCCCCCGTCGTGGTCAGCTCCGTGGCGGCGTTCGCTCCCAGCCTCCACACCTCCCCGTAGGGCACCAGCTTGCCGAAGATGACCCGCTTCTTGCCCGTCTTCGGATCCTGGATGCGCGGCGAGTGGTACGTCACCTTCACGTACGTCGTGTCATCCAGCTTCTTCGCCGCCATCTCCATCGGGCTCACGGGCGCCTTCGGCGGCGCAATGGTCTTCTGCGCCAGCGCCGGCGTCGCGGCCAGGAGGATGAGCGCGGCCAGGGTCGGAATGCTCAGGTACGACGTGGAACGAGTGTTCGTCATGGGTTGAGACCTCCGGGTGATGGGTACGGAAACGGCGACGGACCGTACCATCTACCCGCAGGTGGAGCTTGCCAACTCCGCATCCCGGGGTCCGGTTACCCTCACCCCCCGCCCTCTCCCAGAGGGAGAGGGAGCATGCGAAACCCTCGTGTTCTTCGTCAGACGAACACCTTCTCCATCTGGATGTACGGCCTCTCGGCTCGGATTCCCCGGCCCCGGCAGTACTCGAGCAACTTGTTGGACTCGACGATCTGCGGCGCCTTCTCGTCGTACGCCAGCGCCATCACGTGTCTCAGCCACGGCTCCTGGCCCATCGCGTAGATGTAGACCTCCTTCGGGTTCAGGTGGTTCACGATCTCGCTGGCTCGCGCGCAGTTCGACCCGTTCAGTCTCCTCGACTGGTCCACCTTGCGCGGCACTGGCTGGCTCAATAGCGGCCCGTACATCCAGCTCATCGGCCCGCCCTCGCACTCCATCCCCAGGCACAGCACGTCGATCTCTCCCACCACCTCCCGCAGGTGCTGGTACAGCCGCGGCTCCAGCGCGTTCGAATCCGCCGCCATCAGGAACGACTTGCCTCCCATCTGCACCAGGTGCGCGAGCTTCGCCTGGATCGACAGATCGCAGTGCTCACCGATGAACGGCAACCCGGTGATCGACCCGCCCGGAATCGCGAGGCGCTGCAACTCGTCCAGCTCCACCACGTTGCGGAAGCCGTTGTGCTCCAGCATCAGCCGCAGTGACGGATCCGCCAGTCCTCCGCCGTTGTTGCGCGGCACCACCACCGTCCCCACCCGGTGACGCAGTTGGATCAGCGTCTCCATCATCAGGTGATCCGCGTGCGCGTGGGTGAGCACCATGTAGTCGATCCGCTCGGGCAGATCCGCGTGCGTGAAGCGCGGCTGGTCCGTCGGGAACTCGTAGCTGATCACCGGATCCGTCAGCACCGACGTCTCCCGGGACTCCATCAGCACGCACGCGTGGCCGAAGTAGCGCATGCGCACCCCGTCCCCCGTCCAGCGCTCCGGGCGCCGCGGCGGCGTCTCCGTGAAGAGCGCCGCGAACTCGTTCGCCGCGCTCGCGGGCACCCCCAGCATCTCCGCCACCTTCCCCGGCGAGCCCGGCGTCGTGCGCATCCGGAACAGCTCGTCCAGGCCCTCGTGGCGGAAGGGCACCTTCAGCCACAGCGGCGACTCCCCCTCGAGCCGCGGCGTACTGTAGATGAACTTGCGCGCGTCCCCGTCCACCTGCATCAGGAACACGCTCTGCGACGACTCCTGATTGTAGCGGCTGTGGTACAGCAGCGGCTCGATGAAGCGGATGCTCGCGCGGTGCACCATGTCGTACGTCAGCTCCACGTAGCCGCGCAGCACGTCCGGCACCTTCGGATAGAGGCTCTCCATCGACGGGCCCGTGGCATTGATGGCCAGCAGCTGCTCCAGCTCCGCCACCGCCTTGGTGAAGGCCACCATGTGCGCCTGCTCGCGCAGGGTGCGATCCAACAGCGCCTTCACGTCCGCCACCCGCGAGGCCGGGTAGTTGAGGAAGGGTCCTCCCATCAGCGCCGGGTTCTTCAGCGCCGCCACGTGCACGTCCGGATTGGCCACGAACGACTGCATCACCTTGATGTGCAGGTTCGTCACGTACAGCGGCGCCGTCGCGGGTGAGAGCAGGTAACACCACGTGTACCACTGGTTGTAGAGCGGCTCGATGGCGACGTTGGGCTTGAGGTACATGGTCATGTGTCTACTGTAGAGGAGGGGGGAAGGAATCGTCGGGAGCTAGGAGTCGGCCAGGGGTTTGAGCTGGCGCAGGCGCAGCAGCAGATCCGTACGCTCCTGGAAGAAGTCCTGGCGGGTGCGCCACGTGGCCACCCCGAGCCGGTGTGCCGAGAGGCACTGCGCCACCGGACCCACGTCATGGACGCGCGGACGGAGTCGCCCACAGGCGCTCAGCAGCAGATCCTCGCCGTTGGCCAGTGTCGGCACGTTCAGGCCCAGCAGGCCCGCCAGCCGGTAGAGCTCCTCCAGGTGCTCTCGGGTGAAGAAGTACACGCGGTTGATCGCGTCCACCCGGCGCTCGCCGACCAGCCCGGGCCTCCAATCGTCGTTGGTCGGCTCTCCCGGCCGGCCCTTGTAGAGCTCTCCCTGGATGCCGTGGGGCGTGCTCGGATCCGTCACGAGCATGGTGAAGAGCTGCCGGAGCTGCTCGGGTGACAGGAAGGTGTCGTCGTCGATGCTGGCGAAGTACTCACCCTGTTCGCCGCGCGCCAGCTCGAAGCGGATGCCCGCGTACCGGCGCTCGGATTGATCCACCAGGTGCAGCCGCTCGTCGCGCACCCGCACCCAGTCCGAGATGCGGTAGGCCGGATTGTTGTTGGACACCAGGACGCGGCCGACGAAGTCCGCTCGTAGCAGGCTGTTCACCATCGGCTCGATGTTGCGCACCCGCCGGTAGCTCAGCAGGACCACCGTCAGCCGCTCGGGCCCCGTCGCCGGGAGGTTCGGTCCGTGGCGCACCTGGTTCCGCCAGCGCGTGTAGTCCCGCAGGTAGTTCACCCGGCCAGGAAACCACGAGTCGTATTGGTTGACGTGCGTGAAGGATTCGAGCAGCTCGTGCCAGGGGTTGGGCAGGGGCATACGTATTCCGGAGCGGGCCTCAGCGGGAGTTGACGGCCTGGGACAGTGCTACTCGCTGCGGCTCGTCCGTCAGGAGCTGGCCGGAGTCCAGTCGGATGAGACGGTCGCACAGGTGGAAGTAACGATCGTCGTGCGTGATGACGAAGACGGTCTTGCCCCGCTTCTTCAGGTCCGGCAGCAGCTGCTCGTAGAAGACGGCCTTGAAGATGGGATCCTGATCCGCCGCCCACTCGTCGAACACGTAGAAGGGGCGATCCTCCAGCCAGCACACCAGCAGCGCCAGGCGCTTGCGCTGACCCTGGGACAGCGCCGTGGTGGACAGCTTCCCGTCCACCACCTTCACCTTGTGGCTCAGGTGCAACCGCTCGAGGTAGCCCTGCACCTCGCTGGTGCGTCCCTGTGTCTCCAGACCCAACAGCCGATCGAAGAGGTGGAAGTCGGAGAAGATGACCGAGAAGAGCTGGCGGTAGTGCTCGCGCCGGGCGTCCGTGACGGGCTCTCCGTCCCACAGCAGCGTGCCGCCCTCGGGCGCGTACAGGCCGATGATGAGCTTGGCGAGCGTCGTCTTCCCACTGCCGTTGCCTCCCACCAGGAAGACCAGCTCCCCGGGCTCGAACGTCAGGTGGATGGGGCCCAGCGTGAAGCGTCCGTCCTCGTCGTCCTCGCGCCGGTAGACGTGGGTGATGCCCACCAGCTCCAGCCGGCGGAAGGTGGCGTTCTCGGAGGCGGGGGGCACCTCGGGCTCGACACCCAGTGTGAGCGCCTCGAGCTTCCGCAGGGCCACCACGCTCTGGCCCAGGCCGTGGAAGTTGCCCATCACCGCGTCCAGCGGTTGCTGCATGTAGAGGATGGTGAGCACGTAGCCGGTGAGCGCCTCGAACTTCACCGCGCCGAAGGCCGGCAGGGCGAAGAGCAGCAGGCCGATGAACCCGAGGAAGAGGAACAGGCCCCAGCTCGCGTTGGCGGAGTCGATGTTGCTGCTGGTGGTGTCCAGCCGCCGCAGCCTGTTCGCGGTGCCGTCCAGGTCCTCGTCGAGGAAGGCGTGGCGCCGCAGGTGGTGGATCTTCAGCTCCTTGAGGCCCTCGGTGAGGGTGCGGAAGTGCTTCTGCAGCATGTCGTAGGCCTCGCGCGAGCCCTTCATCAACCGCAGGGAGTAGGAGGCCGGCAGCCAGTAGGTGAGCATCCCCACCGCCAGGAACGCGATGAACGACAGGAAGACCCACCAGGAGAGCCACGCCAGGTAGGCCAGACAGCCGAGCACGACGGCGAGGTTGATGATGGTGTTGGGCAGCGCCAGCAGTCCGGTGCTCACGGCGAGGATGTCGTTGTTGAGGGCCGCGATCAGACGGTGGGCCCCCAGCCCCTCGAGCTGCCGCAGGGGCGTGGAGAGGAAGCGGCGGCTGAGCCCGATTCGCAGGTCGTACACCACCTGGTGGTGCAGGGTGTTGAGCAGCGTCTGTGAGCCGATACGGGTGGTCAGCACCAACGCACCGAGCAGGATGAACTGCAGCGTGGTCTCACGGGTGACCTGGCCACCGCTGCTCAGCACGCGGGTGATGAGCGAGATCATGCCGGCGCTGCTGGCTCCCGAGGCCGCGCCACACAGGATCGACAGCAGCACCACCCAACGCGAGGTGCGCAGGAGCATCCACAGCAGATTCATGACGCCACCTCTCGCTTCGCACGCACACCCACGGGAGGCACCGGCAGCGACTCCAGCCGCTGCCGGGGATCGGCCGCGACGCACTCCATCAGCACCCGCAGGTAGTCACCCAGCGCTTCCACCGTGGCGGCCTCGAAGAGCTCCGTGCGGTACTCGATGCTCACCGCCAGCCCCTCGGGCGTTTCGCGGAAGTGGAGCGACAGGTCGCTGATCGTGAGCTCCAGCTCGAGCGGCACCGGCCTCGTGGTGAGGCCCGCCACCAGCGCCTCCTGCTCCTCCTCCTCCTCGGAGTAGGACATGCCCACGGGGTAGGGCGGGCCCTGGTGCGGCGTGCCGTTCAGCAGTTTCATCAGCTCGGCGTGCGGCAACTCCTGGTGGGCGAAGGCCTCCAGGTAGGCGGCGCGCACGCGCTTTAGCAGCTCGAGGAAGGTGGGATCGCCGGACAGCTCGCCCCGCACCATGAGCAGGTTGGCCATCATGCCCACCACCGCGTCCAGCTCGGGGCGGGGCCGGTTGGCGTGAGCGAAGCCGACGAGCACGTCCGAACGGCCCGACACGCGCGCCAGCATCGTCTGCAGGGCCGTCAGCAGCAGGATGAACGGCGTGGCCCCCTCGCGGCGGCTCAGCCCGCGCAGCTCGCTCCACACGGAGCCCGGGACGACGAGCTCGTGCCACGCGCATCGCAGCGTGCCCTGGGCCGGGCGGGCCCGGTCATACGGCAGCTCCAGCGCTGGCGAGATGCCCTCCAGCTTCTGGCTCCACCACTGGCGCAGCCGCTCCAGCTCCTCTCCCCGCAGCCGCTCCAGCTGCCAGCGGGTGAAGTCGCGGTACTGCAGGGCCGGCTCGGGCAGCGGAGAGGTCTGGCTCCGCGAGAACGCCTCGTAGAGGGCGCCCAGCTCGCGCATCATCACCTGCTCGGAGACGAGGTCCGTCACCGCGTGGTGCAGCACGAGCAGCAGGATGTGCTCCTGCTCACCCAGGCGCAGCAGCCCGGTCCTCAGCAGCGGACCCCGCTCCAGGTCCAACGGGCGCCAGGCTTCCTGGCGGAGGTGGCGCAGGGCGGCCTCCTCGCGCTCGGCGGGGGCCAGGTGGCCCAGATCCACCTCCGACAGGGGCAGCTCCAGCCGCGGCAATACCTTCTGCACGGGCTCTCCGTCCACCGTGGGGAACGTGGTGCGCAGGCTCTCGTGGCGCCGCACCAGCTCCTGGAGGCTCCGCTCGAGCGCGTCCACGTCCAGCTCGCCCGAGAAGCGCATCGCCCGGACGACCAGGTTGAGCGGACTGTCCGGGCCCATTCGCTCCGGCGACCAGTACGCTCGCTGCGCGTGCGTCAGTGGCAGATGATCAGCGGGCGGCGTGGACACCACCGGCGGGAGCACGCTCTGATCCGGTCCCGCCGCCGCCAGCCGGGCCGCCAGCTCGGCCACCGTGGCGTGCTCGAAGAAGTCCTGCAGCGACAGCTCCACTCCGAAGGTGCTCCGCAGCCGGGAGACCAGCTGCGTGGCCACCAGCGAGTGTCCTCCCAGCTCGAAGAAGTTGTCGCCCGTGCCGACGCGCTCGACTCCGAGCACCTCGGACCAGATGGCGACGAGCATCTCTTCCACCGGGGTACGCGGCGCCACGTACGTGTCCTTCGCGGTGGCGCTCTCGGGAGCGGGAAGGGCCTTCTTGTCCACCTTGCCGCTGGTGGACAGGGGCAGGGCCGCCAGGGGCACGAAGGCCGAGGGCACCATGTACTCCGGCAGCTTTTGCTGCAGGGCCGCGCGCAGCTGAGCGGCGG